>DATGOS010000465.1:0-6745 GCA_035305725.1 Cyclobacteriaceae bacterium | reverse complement strand
CAGGGACATGCCGGTATGGCCAAAATCGTGGGCTGCCTCCCAGGAGACAAACCGCAGCAGGACAAACTTTTCATCCTCTTCCAGCCCCATGATCTGGAGCACGTCCGGGTTTGGCATGAAGTAATTGGGATGCAGGTATGCCAGTTCCATGTAACCCGGAAATCGTACATGTTTTTTTCCCAAGGAGATCCTATAGCAGGAAGGGGTAAATATTTTGGTGGCGAATGGCAACGTCAACCTGTGATGAAGCGTAGCATGCTCCGTGTCGCTGAACACCAACGATACTTTTCCAAGTAATTTGGCTACCTGCGAAGGATAAGGATGTAAAAAATTCAGGAACAGGTCAGGTTTTATTTTTCTTGCCAGTGCAAGCAAACGGATGTTTGCGTAAAACAAGTAATAAATCTTTCCCCACTTGCCGTTTTTCCCCTTCCCCCTGTCCGCGTATGTAAATCCGTACAGTTCCAACAGGCGGTGGGCCATCTCCTTGTTTCTGGAGACAAAGAATATGTCATGGCCTTTTTCTTTCATTATTTTCGAAAAATTTCTGAAATAATGAACATGTGCGGGGTGATTAATGTCAATGAGTATCCTCATTTGGCGACCTCCTCCCGTAAATCTGTCCTGTAGACCATTGATCCTTTGTCGTTTGAAATCACTTTTTGATAAACTTCCAGTACCCGCTGGGCAACCGTCGCCGAGTCCAAACCCAGTTCTTCTATCCTTTTTGCCCCATTTGTCCGTCCTTTTTCCCGTGAAAAAGAAAGCGCAGCCTTAATTTTTTCGGCAAAGTCCGTCGGATCGAACGAGGTGATATAACAGCCTTCAGTATCTCCTAAAAGCCATTTCACGTCCCCCACATCGGTGGCCACAATCGGGCAATTACAGGCCATCGCCTCTTTGACCACATTGGGTGAGCCTTCCATAAAAGACGGCAGCACCAATACGTCCGCAGCATTCAGGTACCTGGGGATGTCACCGTGGCGAAGGGGGAAAGGATTTACCAACTCAACCTGGCTTGAATTTAAGCGGCCGACGGCTTGCTGTGCCAGGGAAAAATTTTTTCCGATCCTGGATTTATTTCCCAAAAACAATACCTGTTGTTTGTCAGGGGAGAAGCCAACATCCTGCTTGCGCACATCCATGCGGGGAGTGAAAATACGGGTATTGATCCCGTTTGGAATGACTATAGACTTTCGCTTCAGGTATACGTGTTTTTCAAGATTCACGGATTTGGATATGATCACGTCAACAAAAGGTTGGATGAGCTTGGTAGACAGCATAAACAACCTGCTTTTGAACTCGATTTTGTTGACGCCGATATAATTTCCCTGCGCATCATCCCCCATCAGGGACAAAACCACGGGCGTATTCCCCGCCCCTATCACGGCCGCCCAACCAGAAAGCGAAAAATGCGCATGAATAAGGTCAAAACTCCTTGTTTTTAAATACTGACGGAGTTTTAAACCTGCTTTCAAATAGCCGATCAGGCCTTTGCCGATTACCGGATAATACTCGACCTGCACGCCGAGTGCCTCCAGGGAATCACCCTGTGCCTTAATAAACGGTATAATATTAAAATTTTCCGAATTTCCGCTACAGACAAACAGAACCTTCATTTCGACATACTCATTTTTCGTGGCTCAATTTTCTTCCCGCGCTCCGCACTGCATTGTTGGTAGACCTGCTCAAATGCCTGTCCCATTTTTTCTATAGTAAATTTATCCCGGATAATCTGCTTACTAAAAGCCCCGAACCTCTCCCTTTTTTCCTCATCATCAATCAGGTCAATGATTAATTTGGATATATCTTCTTCACTTTCATTCTCCACCAGATAGCCGTTTTGGTTATTTGTAATAATTTCCGTGTTGCCTCCTATTTTATTGGCAATGACAGGCTTGCCCAGGGCCATATATTCAAGTAAGGTGTTGGATATGCCTTCGCCAAACGGAGAAAACAACATACCTATATCACAGCAGTTTACCAGTGCCTCTACATCGTTGATCCTCCCCACAAAGTGCATGTTGGGATTGTTTTGCGTCAGGTCGGTAATCTTCTTAAATTCCGGATCATGGGGAAAATAAGCGCCGGCTCCAATAAAAGAAACGTCCGTTCGCCTTGCCATCACCTTACTCGCCACCCTATAAAACATGCTATAGTCCTTCTTTGGCGAAATACTGGCAATCATTACCACCACAAAAGGCGTGTTCAAACTGTATTTTGCCTTTACCTGAAGTTTATCGGGCAGGTTCTCAAAACGGTTCAGGTTGATCCCGTTGTATATCAACCGGCTTTTGTTGGAAGGTGGATAAAAAGCCCTGATTCCTGCCTTGGAATTGGCCAGTACGACCGTCGAAAAATGGAAGATCAACTGGTTCACCATGTTTTCAAGGGAGAACTTGCTGGTATCCGGCGGTGCGGAGGTGATTTGGCTATTGATCAGGGAGATGTGTTGAAAAATTATCGTAGGGAGGGTATAGAAAGACTGCACCTTACCCCAGGAATGGATGATGTGCGGCTTCTTGCGCTTACAGATATTATAAAACTTATAGATAACCGTCGGATCATTTTTAGAAAATTCTTTCTTGATTACCTCAAAAGGGATTCCCAGGGAGAAAAAATCCGGATAATGGATCTCATAGGAGGTAAAGACGATTTCCATCTCATACAGGCCTTTACTTTTCAGGTAGGTCAACAGTTCAATCAACCGTCGCTCCTTTCCACCTGCTCTTAAAGTACCTATAAAAAATAGGATTTTAATTTTTTCTACTTCAGGTGGCATATTCATGAATTTGACTGTCAACTTCCAAAAACTGCAAAAGATCCCTGGTCAATTTTTGATAATCATGGTGTTCCGCTACATATTTCAGACAATTCCGGGACATCTCATCGCGGCTCTCCTGCGAAAGGGAAGCAAATTTTGCCTTCAAATCCTCAGGCCCCGAGTATATGATCCCAAGTCGGTTCGCGGAAATAATGGAATCCGGATTTACCTTGTCACTGGAGATGATGGGCGTACCCGCTGCCATTGCTTCCAGAAAGGTGTTGCTGAAGCCCTCATAATGGGAGGTATTCAGGAGGAACTTCGCCCTGGCCAGAAATGGGATCACCTGCTTTCGGCTGAGAAAACCCACCAGTTTTACGTTGGGAAGCTTCTTGAGCGCTTCTAAGTAGAAAAGGCTCTCCCGGTCAATGTAGGCAGATTCTTTCCCAGCCACATAAAATTGCTCTGAAGGCAGAACGGAAGCCAATTCGTGCAGGAGCTTCAGGTTCTTTTGATACTGAAATATTCCCATCCAGGCAATGTAGTCTTTGGTTTCCTGTTGCATGCCTGCACGCTCCATGGGCAAGAAAAAAGGATTGGAAATTTTGAGGACCTTTTTTCCGGGAAACTCCTTTTGGATAATTCCCAGCTGGTAATCATTTTGGCACAACACACAATGAGCCCACCTGATGCCCAGCCTTTGGAAAAAGCGGTGACTAGGGGAATAAATTTTGTATATCCGGTCATCCAGCAAGAAATCATTCGATATCCTTTGAATAAATTTGACCTTCAGCCTTGCGCAAATGATGGCGAACAAAAAAGAATGCCAGCTCGGAATTCCTATATAAAAGTAATCAGGGTTGATTGTCTTGATGTGCTTGTAAAGGTAAGGTACCCGGTAATACAGCCACCTTATCCACCGGATACCTTTATGCGGATCAAAGAGCGGATATAGTCGGATGTCTTTACATTCTTCTTTTAGGGGACCTTTTCTTTGCAGGTCAGTCATGAGACTTACTTCATGTCCCTGGCTCAACAGCCCCTGCAGCCATCCATGTGCCTGTACCGCGGCACCTCCCGAAGGCTTTTCATCGCGTAACAAAACATTGATTGCCTGGTCATCATAAAATAAAAATCTCATTGAATTATTTATAAACAGTGGACTAATACTGGGGCGAAATGATGGGTTCCATCTCCTTTTCCGGAAGTAATACCCTTACCTTTTTCCTTCTGCGTCGAAGCTTGATGGTAAGCGGAAGCTTCAACAACAGGATCATGAGTACAAAACTCGAGATATTCGTAAACCTTCCCGTAATCGTATAGACGATAAAAACCAACGCACAGAATAATAAGATAAACTTGTCGGTTCTTGTATGCGATCTTTGGTAGACCTGGTAAAAAGCGGTCATCATTACGAGGAGGTAAAGCGTCAGTCCAATCAATCCGGTAGAATGGGCCATGTTGGTCAGATCCGCGTGCAAGGTCCGGGTACCCAACTCGCCTTTCCCATAGTTACCACCACTATTGAACAAGCCATACCCGATCCAGGGACTGTAGTCTTGATAGACAAACATATCTTTATAAATAAGCTCGTACTCCAGCAAACGCTTTTCCTCAGACAGCTCCCGGTTATCGAGATCCCGTAGCGCATATCTTTCCTGAAAGAGATCCAAAAAATTGGTATTGATGACAATTAAGGAACCGAGCAAAATAAAAAAAATACTGAAGCCCGCCAGAGATTTAACATTCTGGGGGGTAAGAAAAATAAATACCGCCACGGCTATTCCTAAGAGGCTCAAACCCATTACCGACCGTCTGAGAGAGAGCATAATGAACGCGAGTGATAGCATAAACACCGCGAAATACACCCAGTCTCTTTTGGCCATGAACTTCATAAGAACAATAAAAAGCGCAATAGGGATAATATTAAAGTCCGTGGCGTACAAATTACCATACAACACCCCGGTGGTAATATTATACATCGCATTTGGAGCATAACCGTTTAGGGAGGAAAAGATGACGTTCAAGCAGAATAGACATAGCACGATAAAAGCCACTGTCGAGAGCTCCTTAAACACCACCCGGCCGGGGTACTTGGGGTAAATGGAGCCGATCAGGGGAATCAATAGAAACAGCCAAAAAACGGCAAAAAGAAAGGGGCGTAGAAATACCAGGTCATGAGCACCTGGGATTAAAAGAAGAAACAACAGGCACAGCAATAGCGCAAAAATATTCGTCTTGAAAAAGGGTAGATTTTTGGAAATAAAAAACAGGATGAACAAAGATATCATCACATAATATACAAGTGCCGGCAACTTGGGGGTGATAATCGCCTGTGCAAAAAACACCGCAGGCATGTGGATTATGGCAAGTTCCTGCTTGTATACGAGCAAATAGGCCGCATAAATAAAAATCGATATTTCTACCAGTAGAAAAAATGGGGTCATGGCATTATTCGTTTAGGGATTGCAGAATAGGCTCAAGAATAGCTACCTTTTCCTCAAGAGGTTTGCCTCCGTCAATTTTATAAACCAGCACGTTCTTTTTTTCCAGTTTATCCAGCATGAGCTGAACAAGATATTGCCAGTTTTCAATATCCTTGCGCAAACCTGCCTCATCCTTGTTGTTGTGGGAGGGAATTATCTTCTTCCTTCCCTTGATTCTTTTCAAAATGAGCTCGGTATCCGCTGAGTCTAAGCCGACCATGGCCTTTGGCAAAGGCAACACCGACAGGTATTCCTCCACAAGATCCTCCATCATTTGCCTGTCTTCCTGGATTAAAAACGACTTCTGGAACAAACCTTCCTCGATCAGGCAGGGCTTATGGCTCCCTTTTTCGGCGATGGCCTGGTAGCCGCAAAAGTTTACAAAAATGAAATAGGCATGTCTGTACCGTGATTCCAGCGAATTGTGCTGGGGATTTTCCGTCAGCACCTTCCAACAGAAATCCGCCAGCGCCTGATTGTTTTGGATAAACCTGATCCCAAAGTCATTGGACAGGCTTTTTGTCAAATTCTTGCCACTGTACAATCTGTATTGATAGTTGATCCATTGCACCGGCTTCAATATGCCGGGTTTCTTTGGCGCCAGAAGCATATCATCATAAATCCAGTTTTTCCGTGGCGTCCATTTTTTACTGAGCGCCCAGAACAATTTTGATTTTCCTATGCCCGGCGGACCGATGATTTCTACCGTCTGGCCTCTTTTCAGCGCCGGTTGATTTATAGGTTCTCCCAAATCTGTCTTTTTATTTTCAGTAACACCTCCCCATAAGGCCGGTCGGCATCAATATCAATCAGTTTTGAGTTGGAAAATGTTAGTTGATGAATGATGCTGCACTTCTGGCTGATCATCCCAAAATCGTGTTTTGGTTTTCTTTCGCTGGCCACCTCTGGGGAAACGTTTAGTTTAAATACCAGGTCAGCTTCCAGGGGGACTGTCTGATAAAATAGGTTTCGCTCAAGTTTCGCTGTTTTGCTCTCCCTGTTATTCTGAAGGATCATCCCGTCATTGATCCATTCTATGATCAGATGCGGAAACCGGTCACAGACGACCACGCTGCCGTTCGCTTTTAATTTTTTGGCCGACCTTATCAATTTGACCTTCTTTTTGATTAAAGATATAAAGAAGTAATGGTTCAGCATTTTCCTAGTAATCCGGGCTCTGTATTTGCCGCCGTAGAAAAAGGACGTAAAAGACCAGATCCTTTTGCCGTTACTGATCATAAAAGGCCTTTTCCCCAGATACAGGTAATGACAGTCCAACTTGTAACTCAGCCATTTCACCAAGTCTTTGGACAATGTGCTTTTGCCTGACCCGTCACTGCCGATCAGCGCGATGGTTTTCCCCTCTCCTACGATCTTCTTTCTCAGGCTAATTGGCCCAAAGTAGGGCATGGCATAACGGGCAAAAATTAAATATAACTTATAGTAGGTAGACTGCAGAAAGGAAGCCAAAAGCGACTTTCGATAATATGGCCGG
>DATGOS010000464.1:0-3167 GCA_035305725.1 Cyclobacteriaceae bacterium | reverse complement strand
GCGCAGGGGTCCCACCTCTTCCCATCCCGAACAGAGAAGTTAAGCCCTGCCGCGCCGATGGTACTGGGGTTACACCCGGGAGAGTAGGTCGCCGCCCGAACCCATACAGCCCCCCGCCACAGGCGGCGGGGCTTTTTTTTTTCCTGTCGCCTTCCCCTGATAAATGGAATCAGCCACCAAGACACGGACACAAAGCACTGTGGGCCGTGGGCCGTGGACTGCTGTACGAAGTCTCAGACTTCGTTCAACCCCGCCCCCCCGGCCTGTTGGCTGTCGGCCCATTGTACCCAATACTCAATACTCAATACTCAGTACTTACTGAGTGCTCACTACAAAAATTCCAGCAAATGCCTATGGAATTAAGACATGATTTGTATATTGGAATGCATACCAAACTTACATCTACAAATGGATAGGAAAAGCAAAGCAGTCGAAGAAGTGGAAAAGCTTCTTCAGGATATAGGTGCCAAAATCGATGAACTGATCGAAAAAGGAAAGGAGGTATCAGGAGAGGCCAAAAGAGAAATCGATCAGCGAATCGCAGATCTTAAAGACAAAAAAGAAAATCTGGAAAGGGACTTTTATACCAGGAAAAGGGACCTTGATGAAAAACTCAGGCAGAAGAAAAAAGAAATGGACCCCAAATTTAAAAGATCCGGTGCCCATTTCAAAGAAGCGTTCAGGCAGCTCAACGAGGCCATCAAAGTCCTGTTTGACTAGTACAGTCTGTTAGAATTCCACGGTTGCTTCTTCCGCGCGACCGTTTAGGTCCCACACAATTTTACCTGCGCGAATCGTTACCTCAGTCTCCAGCTTTTGATCACCGATCATTTTATCCCCGCCTGTCCTGTCAATAAAGCCAAATTCGCCTTTTCGAACCTGAAAAATGGTGATGTCCGCTTCCGCACCTACACTTAAATGCCCTAAACCGTCCTGCTGTATGACGGTGGCAGGTTTCCAGGTAGAAGCTTCCACCACTTGCTTCAAAGACATTCCAAGATTTAGAAACTTGGACATCACATTAGCCATATCCTTCATGCCGCTGGCCGAACTTCTAACATGTGCGTCTGTACTGATGGTGTTGGGTAACAAGCCCTGTTTGATAGCCGGAATGGCAACGCTGTAGAAAAAACTGGCCCCGCCATGGCCTACATCGAAAATTACCCCCCGCTGCTGTGCCTGCAGCATTTCGGGGCGAAGTTGGAAATTTTCGTCCACAACAGCCTCTCTGCCGCTACCTCCCCCGCCATACATATGGGTATAGATGTCCCCTGGCCGGAATTTTTCCATTACTAAAGTGGCCAATGACAGGGGAGGATTAGCACTTCCAAAATCTACCATTACAGGAACACCCGCTTTGGTGCCCGCTTCTATCAGACGGTCAACAGGCTCCCAATCATGACCGCTATAATGTGCCAGCTTCACCCCCACGATTTCAGGATACCGTCTCACGACAAGCGAGGTCATTTTTGGATCCATATCATTGAGGTTTTGTTCCCAGGGATGGCCATTCATCCCATGGCCAACAATGTTTAAAAAAGCCAAAACCCTTGTTTTGGAGCGGTCAATAACCTGCTCCTTAAACTGAACAAAATCGCGCCAGCCAGATCCTCCTACATCGACCACGGTGGTTGCCCCCGATCGGAAATTTTGGTCATCAGGTCTGAGCGCGTTGTAGCCGTTGCTGTATTCCGAATGCGGATTCACGCCATAAAAATTATGAGAATGTATGTCAATAAAACCCGGGCTAACATACAATCCGCTGGCATCAATAACTTTTGCAGCCGTAGAAACAGCAATATCGGAATTCACCTCAGCAATCTTCCCCTCGGATACAGCAATATCCATTACTCCATCCAAATTATTTTTGATATCAATTACGTGACCGCCCTTAATCAACAGTTCATAGGACTGGGCAGACGATTTGACGGGTACAACCGCCAAACAAAGCCCTGTCAGAAAAATAGACGCATAAAGTATGCTTTCCTTTACCATGAAATTTAAACGTGAATTGAAGGGTGACTGAATTTTCATATTAGGTGAAAGTTTTTTGATGGGTTTATTGTTTTTTATTTTATTGGGGGAGTGTGATTTTCCATAGGTTGCCTCCAGCCCTTCCTCCGTATTCGATGATGTAAACCTGGTTTTCTATCATTACGGCATCGGTGGGTGCCGAGAAGCCATCCACAATACTGGTAGTCCGCACAGTATAATTGTCAGTTCCCGGATTGTAATCCAGTTTAAGGTGTAAAAGGTCCTTGCCCTCCTTGGTAAAGGGCATAGATAAACTTGACCTTGGACCTCCTCCATATCTGATGGTGAACCCGCTCCCCTTAAATTCCCCACCCAGGACATTGTCCGTATCAAAAAACAATCCCAGGGGAGAGCTGTGTGCGGTAAAGGTGCTGACACCAATACCCGTTAGATCTCCATCCGCAACTTTTCCCAGTGGAAGGCTCCTGTACTCATTCGCGTCAGGGCCCAGGTTCAAAACCCCGGCTGTAAATCTAATCCCTTCCGGGACGGGTGGAAACTCAGGATCGTTGTGGAAATATTTTACCAGCCAGGCATGGGCAAATTGGTTTAAAAAGGGGTCTGTTTTCGGATCGGGCTGCCAATCCGGATATTGTTGGGGATTTTCCACTCCTCCCATGATCCACGGGAATCCGTAGTGGTGCCCTTCCCTTACCCAGAACATGTCCTCCGGATGGTCATAATCGCCGGAATTGGACACCGCAAAAAGGTTACCTTCTCCATCAAAAGCCATATCGTAGGCATTCCGGATACCTTCGGCATAAATGTACCCTTCCTTTTTTAACTCTGCCTCATCATTGGGAAGCAGTAAGTTTTCCGCTTTAATTGGGAATCTGAAGATTTTAGCGGTTAAAGCATTGTCCCGAGCCAGAGGATAAGCGCCATCATTATCCTGAACCTCCCCGTGATCGGTTCTGGACCCGGTATTTACATAAATATGTTCCTTGTCCGGACTTATTTCCAGAGCGTTCCAACCATGGTCAAAGGTGGTCTTGTTGGTGCCGTATTCGACGGTATTAAATACCTCCACCAATTGATGCCCGCCCGAACCGTCCAAATCAATCCTAACCATTCTTCCCTTCGTACCTTTATTATTGTTGACACTGATGTTCCCGCACAAAAACAATGAATTG
>DATGOS010000463.1:0-3155 GCA_035305725.1 Cyclobacteriaceae bacterium | reverse complement strand
CACACTTTCCAAAGCCGCAGTAGTCACAAACAATATTATCCAAATCAACAGGAATGTTACGATTGCCATGGCCGATTTATTGAACATCAAAATCTAAAAATTATCTCCCCAATTCCCAGCTTGCTTTTAGCATTTCAAGAAAATCATCCATCCGGTGAAGCGGAATCATATTGGGGCCGTCACTCAGGGCTTTTTCAGGCTCGGGATGCGTTTCTATAAAGAATCCGTCAACCCCCGTGGCCGCTGCTGCCCGGGCAAGATAAGGCGCCATCTCCCTTTGCCCTCCACTGCTACCTCCCAGGCCACCGGGTTGCTGCACACTATGGGTGATGTCAAAAATCACCGGCGCAAACTGTCGCATAATGGGTAAGGCCCTCATGTCCACCACCAGGTTGTGGTAACCCAGGACAAAGCCACGTTCGGTGAGGAATGCCCGCTCATTTCCCGTCGATTTTACTTTATCTACAGCAAATGCCATATCCTCGGGAGCCATGAACTGCCCCCGCTTTATTTTTACGGCCTTGCCGGTTTCTCCCGCCGCCAAAAGCAAGTCGGTCTGCCGGCACAGGAAGGCGGGAATTTGCAGCACATCCACCACTTCGGCGACTTCCGCCGCCTGTCGGCTTTCGTGAATATCCGTCACCAAAGGGACGCCAAGTTCCTTCCCTACCTTTTGCAGCACTTCCAGCGACCGGTCCATTCCAATCCCGCGAAAAGACCCCGAAGACGTCCGGTTGGCCTTGTCAAAAGAGGCTTTAAATACATATTGGAATCCGTACTTTGCGGCAAGGTCGCGTACCGTGGTCCCGATTTCCAGACAAATGTCCAAACTTTCCACGGCGCAAGGTCCTGCAAATAACACCGGCTGTTCCCCGCCCACCTTTATTGTTTCGGCAATAGCAATCGGTTTAGAAAACGTCCTCATCATGTTTTGTCGGAAAATTTTTGGATCAGGGGCTTTAACCGTCCCTTTGACATCAGTATTAAATCGCTGAGCTCCCGAAAGGCTCCCTTTCCACCCGGAAGAGAGCAGACAAAATCGACCTTTTCCCTGACATAGGGTAAGGCATCTGCCGGAGCAGCGGACAATCCCACCATAGACAAAATGGGAAGGTCCCAAAGATCGTCGCCGATAAATGCGCATTCGCTCCAGTCCATACCCTCTTTGCCCAGAATTTCTTCCAATTTAGGCCTCTTTTCCCGAATACCGTGCAGGTGAAAATCAAAAGCCAGCTCTTCACACCTGTTTTTTACCACCTGGGAGTCTCTACCCGAAATGATCCCGACCCTGACGCCATTGCTTTTTAGATACTGCACGATCAGGCCATCCTTCACATTGAATTTTTTTAACTCTGTCTTGTGGCTGTCGTAGATAATCCCTCCGTCCGTCAGTACTCCATCCACATCCGTGACCAGCATTTTTATATTTTTGGCTTTTTCGAGCAACCCGGGTGCGATCCCTTTCAGATAACCGTCCATTTAAAGTTTTTTCTTCCAATGAATTGAATACAGATCCAGCCTTCTTTGCGCCAGGTTTTTAACCGTCCCTGCTTTCCTTAGTTTGGTCAGCAAATCCAGATCCACATCCGCTACAATAGTCGTTTCGGTGTTGAGGGAAGCTTCGGCCACAATGGCGTCATGGGGAAAGGAAAAATCACAGGGGGAATAAATAGCCGCCTGCGAATGCTGGATGTCCATATTCTCGACCCTGGGCAGGTTGCCCACCGAACCGGTGATGGCCACGTAACATTCATTTTCGATTGCCCTGGCTTTGGAACAGGTGCTTACCCTCAAATAGGCGTTCTTAGTGTCTGTCCAGAACGGCACAAACAATATGTCCATTTCCTGCTCGGCCAAAATCCTCCCCAACTCAGGAAATTCCACATCGTAACAGATCAAAATACCAATTCTACCCGCGTCCGTGTCAAAAACCTTAATGCCATTGCCTCCCTGAAGTCCCCAGTAAGACTGCTCGTCCGGCGTGATGTGCAGTTTGTACTGTTTGTCAATCGTGCCGTCCCGCCGGCAAAGATAACTGACGTTACGCAGTTTTTTACCCTGGTATTCCGGCATGCTCCCCGCAATGACATTGACATTGTAAGACAGCGCCAGGTCTCTCATTCTGTTGATGATCTCCTCCGTATAGTCGGCGAGGTTCCTGATCGCTTCCGAGGCATCCATATTGTTGAACTCCGCCAACAGGGGCGCGTTGAAAAACTCCGGAAAAAGACAGAAATCCGACTTATAGTCCGACACCGTGTCCACAAAAAATTCCACCTGTTGCATCAGATCATCCACGTTGCTGAACCGGCGCATTTTCCATTGGACCAGGCCAAGCCGCACAATGGTTTTTTTGTTGCCAATAAGCTTCTCCTCCTTTTCATAATAGATATTGATCCATTCCAACAAGGTGGCGTAAGCCCTGGAATCTTTGTCTTCAGGTAAATATTTCGTAATGACTTTTCTGACATGAAACTCATTGGCCAACTGGAAGGAAAGTACCGGATCAAATATTTCCTTGTTTTTGACCAGGTCAATGTATTTGCGGGGATTCATCTGGTCCGCATATTTGCTGTAGCCTGGAATCCGTCCACCGGCGATGATGGACCTTAAATTGAGGTTTTCACACAGCTCCTTTCGCGCATCATACAAACGCCTTCCCAGCCTCAGCCCTCGGTAGTCTTTGTGGACAAACACATCCGTACCGTATAGGGTATCGCCGTCTTCATCATGGGTATCAAATTTTCCGTATCCGGTAATCTGGTCATAGGTATGGGAGTCACCGAATTTGGAATAATCCACCACCAGGCTTAAGGCTACGGCAATGACTTTTCCATTGTCTTCGATGCAAATCTGTCCTTCCGGAAAGGCATTCAACTGGTTTCTAAGTTCTTCTTTGGTCCATGCTCCCCCCTGGCCCCGGTACACGGTGACCATGATATCCCTAATATCATTGTAGTCGGAGAGTTTGATGTTTCTCAACTTCAGCCGGTGCTCTAATTCTTCCTTCTGCTTTGTCATAGGCCAAAATTACTTAATTCGTCAAACTTATTCGTATATAATTCCCTTTACGATGCCCTGTCCCTTTTAGTACGCCTCTAACGGGAGGCCAATCAAAGGGAATTGTCACAAAAAGAACTCTTTTAGTGATACTG
>DATGOS010000462.1:0-5027 GCA_035305725.1 Cyclobacteriaceae bacterium | reverse complement strand
TACGTCTTTTTTCATTGCTCTACCCCAGTGCTTCCCGCACAACTGCCGCTGATTTTGGCGGGAGTTCCAGGGCCAATGCGGCTTTCCTGCCTTTTTCGGACATCTTGTTCCAGGTTTTCCGCACGATATCTATCAACTTTGGTTCCTCATGGTTTGGGATAAAATCCTCAAAATAATACTTTAGAAACACCAGACAAACCACATCTTCCAGGGTCTGAGAGTCTCCATCCACCTTTAACTTACGTTTGTTCAGCAGGTCTTCTACCTTTTCCGCAGTTTCTTCGTCATATCCGTTTTCTTTCATTATAGAAGCTGCCAGTTCCCCGTGATATTTTTTCAGTTTGTTTCTCCATAAGAGGTACCCTTTGCGGTCCATGGGAAATTCCTCCCTAGGTATGGCCCATCTTTGTATATGTTGAGCCCTGGCAGCGAGTGCCAGCGCTTCCGATGCATCCGGGGCAAAATCATTGAGCATGGCGGACATCCGCTGGCTGTACAGGAGTTCCTTGGGAACCTCATTCCCCTCCGACAGTTCCTTATGAGGGTCTTGGGCGTTGACATCATCAAAAGCCTGGAGGGTGTTTCTAAATTTTTCAGACATATAACCGTGGTTGAGACCCTAATTTAATGGATGTAGACCATTAAATTTGAAAATGCCTTTAATTTAGCCTAACAAAATTAGAATTATAGGTATACATAGGCGGTTTAGGGATAAATCTACGGAGCCCGCATACGCAAGAAGGAAGGGTAGTAGGAGTGAGCATATTTTATAAAATATGCTTATCATTGTACATGTTTGACTTTCGCCTGAAAGTATTTTACACAGTGGCCAGGCGGCTTAACTTTACCAAAGCCGCGGAGGAATTGCTGATCTCACAGCCGGCGGTATCCAAACACATCAAGGAACTGGAAAGCCAGTTTAATCTGGCGCTTTTTGACAGACGGGGAAATAAGGTCCTGCTTTCCCCGGCCGGGGAAGTACTTCTGAAACATACCGAAGCCATCCAGGATATCTACAGGCAAATAGAGTTTGACCTAAACCAGATCCACCAGGCCTTTAAAGGGGTGTTGCACGTGGGTTCCAGTACCTCCATCACCCAATACATTTTGCCCCCCTTGCTCGCCAGTTTTCACCGTACGCACCAGGATGTAAAAGTGGAGCTCTTCAACGGAAATACAGAGCAGATCGAGCAAGCCTTGTTGGAGAAGAAAATTGAAATGGGGGTAATCGAAGGGAGGTCAAAGCGACGTGAAATTCATTATACGCCGTTTTTAAAAGATGAAATCGTGCTGGTCTGCAGCAGTAAAAATCCGCTGGCCAAAAAGGAAGAAATCAAGGTGTCCGCACTCAAAGATATTCCCCTGTTGTTTAGGGAGCCTGGCTCGGGAACCCGGGAGGTCATTGCGGATGAACTGAAGGAACATGGCATAAAGCTGTCGGACCTCAAGGTAGAAATGCAGCTGGGCAGCACCGAAGCGATCAAGTCTTACCTGCACCACTCCGATTGCATGGCTTTTCTGTCCATCCACGCCATTTTGAAGGAGCTGGAGGCAGGTATATTAAAGGTTATTGAAATCAGAAAATTGTCGATTCATAGAAACTTTTATTTTATTACGCCACAGGGACGGGAAGGAGGTCTTCCCGCACTGCTCATGCAATTTTTAATCCGGAATCACGGTAAGTAAGCAATAATGACAGAAGATTATTGAAGTTTTTGCTGGCCACTTACTTCCTGAAGCATGGCCAATGCAAAGCGGTATATTATCCTCCCATAACTCTAGGTTATACATCATCAATTTTTACAATTGGCTTTGCCCCCGCTTTCATGTTAATTTTGAACATTATTATTGGCAGGAATCTGTCAACATACTAACAAGGACATATGAAAGGTGTGGATTTAAAAAAAGGACTGGGAAGGGGACCCTTTTCTGACCAGCAGGCAGCACTACTTGACCAGGCGCTTTCGGGGCTTGATTCGGGGCAGCTCCAATGGTTGAGCGGATATTTTTCCGGATTGATGCAGTCCGGGGAAACTGCTGGAGCGCCAGTGCAGGCCGACGCTTCCCCGGTAGTGGGAACACAAAAGTTGACCGTACTTTATGGAAGCCACACGGGCAACTGTGAGGCTTTGGCAAATAGCTTAGCTTCTCTGGCAAAAGCACAAAATTTTGAAGTGGAGCTTGCGGATATGGCCTCTTTTAAGCCAAGAAACCTGAAACAGGTGAATAAGCTGGCCATTTTGGTAAGTACCCATGGCATAGGCGAACCTCCCGTGCAGGCAGAGGATCTTTACCAGTTCCTTCACGGAAAAAAAGCTCCTGATCTGTCCCATGTTGACTATGCCGTACTTGCCCTCGGCGACAGCAGTTATGTTGATTTTTGCCAGACCGGAAAGGACTTTGATGCCGTGCTGGAAAAGCTGGGCGCAAAGCGTGTCCTTGATCGGGTAGACTGTGACGTAGATTATGAAGAAGCGGCCGAAGCCTGGCAGCAGGCGTTGCTTAGGGCTTTTGCCGGCGACGCAGGCAAGAAGGCAGATGTGCAGGTGAAAAGCAACGGTGCCCTTCCTACCAATGGAGCAATATACAGTAGGAAGAACCCGTTCGAGGCCACCATTTTGGAAAAGATAAAATTGAACGGTAAAGGCTCCACCAAAGAAAACATCCACCTGGAACTGAGTCTCGAGGGATCTGGCTTACGTTATGAGCCCGGTGACGCGCTGGGGGTTTACGGATCCAATTCCCCCGCGCTGATAGAAAATGTTTTGAAGGTCACGCAGTTTTCCGGTAACGAAAAGGTGGAAAGCTATCAGGGTGAGAAGTCGCTTGTGGATGCTTTGACATTTGATTATGAACTGACCCCCCTGACCAAACCTACGCTGGCCAAATATGCAGAAATCACCGGAGACAGTTATATAAAAAATGTGCTGGCTGACCCAAACAGCGTTTTGGAATATCTCCACGGCCGGGACCTGCTGGATTTACTACAGGAGGCACCCCAGAAGCTTAGTCCGGAAGCCCTGTTGTCGGTATTGAGAAGGAATACGCCCAGGATGTATTCCATTGCTTCAGCGCAGGACGCTGTGGAGGATGAGGTTCATCTCTTGGTTTCCGTGGTGAGGTATTACGCCCGGGGGCGCCATAAGGAAGGGCATTGCTCCTCGACGCTGGCAGACCGGCTGGAAGTTGACGACAGGGTAAAAGTTTTCGTGGATAAAAACACGCGTTTTAAACTTCCTTCTGATCCGGACGCTCCAATCATCATGGTAGGCCCGGGAACAGGAATCGCCCCGTTCAGGTCATTTATGCAACAGCGGGAAGTGATGGACAGAAAAGGAAAGTCATGGCTGTTTTTTGGAGACAGGAACTTTACAACGGATTTTCTTTACCAAACAGAATGGCAGCAATACCTCAAAGAGGGGGTTCTGACAAAAGCTGATGTTGCTTTTTCAAGAGACCAGGCGCAAAAGCGGTATGTGCAACATACGATGCTGGAGCAAGGCAAGGAGCTTTATGATTGGCTGGAAAAAGGAGCCCATTTTTACGTATGTGGCGATGCCAGCCAGATGGCTAAGGATGTCGATAGGACACTTCGGGATATTATCCAACAACAGGGCGGTATCACCACGGAAAAAGCCGCGGAATATGTAAAGCAGCTTCAGTTGTCCAACCGGTACCAAACGGACGTTTATTAAGAATTATGAAGGAGAAAGTCTTGGAAAAACAGGAATTATCGCAGGATGAGCATATAAAAGAGAGAAGTGATTTTCTTCGCGGCACCATTCAGGAAAGTCTGAAAAACCCGTTGACCGGCGCGCTGCATCCAGACGATGTCAAACTGATCAAATATCACGGTTCATACCAACAGCATGACCGGGACCTGGAAAGCGAAAGGAAAAGGCAGAAGCTAGAGCCCCTGTACCAGTTTATGGTAAGGGTCAGGGCTCCGGGCGGGGTGACGACCCCCCGGCAATGGATTGTCTTGGATGAGCTGTCGGACAGCTATGGCAACGGTACCCTCAAACTTACCACCCGGCAGTCGTTTCAGTTCCACGGGATACTGAAGCCCGGGCTAAAGCCTACCATCAAAGCCGTCAATGATGCCCTGATGAGTACCATAGCCACCTGTGGGGATGTCAACAGGAATGTCATGTGCAATCCCAATCCCTATGCTTCCCGGATTCATGAGGAGGTTTATGCGCTGGCAGCACAAATCAGTGAGCATTTTAAGCCAAAGACTACGGCTTATCATGAAATCTGGCTGGACCAGGAGAAAGTCGCCGGCACGCCCGATGCGGAACCGCTTTATGGCAATACCTACCTGCCCCGCAAGTTCAAAATAGCGCTGACCATTCCTCCGCGGAATGATATTGATGTTTTTGCCAACGACCTGGGTTTTATCGCCATAGAAGAGGATGGCGAGCTATTGGGCTTCAATGTGTGCGTGGGCGGGGGCTTGGGGAGCACCTTTGGAGAAAAGGGTACCTATGCCCGTCTTGCCGATGTGATCGGCTATACCCCAAAGGAAAAAATATTTGAAGTGGCCGAACAGGTCATTGCCATCCAGAGAGATTATGGCAACCGGTCTGACCGGAAAAATGCCCGGCTCAAATATACCCTTGATAAAGGAGGCCTGGACTGGTTTGTGCAGGAACTGAATCAGCGGCTGGGCTGGGAAATCGAAAGCCCCCGTAAGTACCATTTCGATAGCAACGGAGACGAGTACGGTTGGATTAAAGGCACAAATGAGAAGTGGTATTATACCCTGTTCGTTGAGCACGGAAGGGTTAGGGATGAAGTTGGCTATAGTCTGAAAACGGCTTTGAAGGAGGTGGCCCAGATGCTTCAGGGGGAGTTTAGGCTTACGGGCAACCAGAACCTGATCATCGGCAACGTGGATGAGGAACAAAAGGAGGCCATAGAAGCTATTTTGATCCGGCACGGGGTATTGAACCATCCTAAGTTGACGGGCCTTCGTAAAAGTTCCATGGCTTGTGTGGCGCTCAATACCTGTGGGTTGGCCTTTG
>DATGOS010000461.1:0-3344 GCA_035305725.1 Cyclobacteriaceae bacterium | reverse complement strand
GTTCCGGTGGACATCGAAGTAAGTTTGAGGCAATCGGATTTACGACGGGAACGGGATACGCTCATAGAGGCAGCTTTGTTTCTGTTGAGGTAATGCACTGCCTGTTGTTACGGACGCCTAATTTGGTTCCCGCTCTATTTTTGCCAGGTGCGGACTGAGCTTTAAAAATCACAAATTCGATTTTCCTTTCCGATTTCCATGTAAAATTATTTTGTTTTGTTTTAAATTTTGCGCTTTTTGTCGCCTTCAGGATAGATTTTAAAGAAAGCCCCACATGTGGGCGTGTCCGACAAAAAAATGCATATAGCAGAAAACCTTGAACAAGTAAAAAGCACCTTCAAAAACCCTGATTGCTTGTTGGTAGCCGTCAGTAAAACCCATCCGCCTGAAGCGGTCATGGCGGCATACGAGGCCGGGCACCGGGATTTCGGGGAAAACAAGGTGCAGGAATTGGTGAAGAAGCAGGAGGTGCTCCCTGGCGATATTCGCTGGCATATGATCGGACATGTGCAAAGCAATAAGGTAAAAATGATTGCCCCCTTTGTGCATTTAATCCAGGGGGTTGATTCCGTAAAAGTTCTCCGGCTGATAAATAAAGAAGCAAAAAAATGTAGCAGAACCATATCTTGCCTGCTTCAGGTAAAAATCGCGAAGGAGGAAAGCAAATTCGGATTTGAGGAAGAGGAAATTATGGAAATGATAGCGGATGAGGAGATTAAGAAACTGGGGCATGTAAAAATTATAGGTTTAATGGGTATGGCCACCAACACCGACGATGAACAGCTTGTCCGGAGAGAATTTGCGGGGCTGAAGGCTTTTATGGAAAGATTGCGGAAGCTAGACCTGCCCTCAAATTTTGATTTACAGGAACTTTCCATGGGGATGAGCGCGGACTACGTTATTGCACAGGAGGAAGGAAGCACGATGGTAAGAATTGGCAGTGCGATTTTTGGAGAAAGGAATTACGGATGAAAAAAACGATTCAGACAGCGGCGGTCTTGGGAATGTTGGCGGTGGCCATCGGGGCTTTTGGTGCACATGGACTGGAATCACACCTGACGCATCATGGAAGGCTTGCCACCTTTGAAACCGCCGTAAAATACCATTTTTATCATACCCTGGCCATCCTTGTCGCCGGACTTTTACAAGCCCACCTGCAGGAAAATAAGTATTTGAAGTACAGCGTCCGGTCTTTTCTTGCCGGAATCATTATTTTTTCCGGCTCACTTTATATTTTATCCCTTACCAATACCGGTTGGCTGGGTGCGGTGACGCCTTTTGGTGGTCTGGCTTTTATTCTGGGATGGATATTCCTGTTTTTGGGTGCTGCCGGGCGAAAGTAGGGACTGTTGATGAGCATAGGCACGATGAAAGTTAGACCGATTTTATCCCTGTTTTTTATATTTTACATTTTACAAACCGCCAGTGGACAGGATGCCCGCGCGCGTTTTGTGGGGCTTGACAAGCTGCTGGGCGAGGAGTCTTTTTTTGACAATCACCTGTCGGGGTTTATGTTGTATGACCTTGACAGCCAAATGATACTTTATGAAAAAAACAGCCAGTTGAACTTCATCCCTGCTTCTACCATAAAGCTGTTTACCTTTTACGCCTCTATCATGGTTTTGGACGACAGCACCAATGTTTTGCGGTTTGTGCCGAGGGGCAAAGACGTACAAATTTGGGGGACGGGGGATCCTTCCTGGAAGTACAACTCCCTTCCCCAGCCGCGTTTGAAGGATTTTTTTGCCGCCTATGACAAAATTTATTTTTCAGTCAGCAACTGGAACGACGATGCTTTTGGATACGGATGGCAATGGGATGATTATTTCCATGCCTACTCCGCAGAAAAATCCCCTTTTCCCATTTTTGGTAACCTTGTCACCGCGGTGAATGTCAACAACAAGCCCAGGATTTCTCCGCTTTACTTTCGCGACAGTATCAGCCCAAGCACCAGGGTGATGAGGACTGTGGTCCGGGATTTCCATTCCAACCGTTTCTTTTACAATCCCAGGACCTACAATGGCCGGAAGAAGGAGGTACCGTTTATCACTTCCCCAAAGATTTTTGCTGAGCTTGCCAGTAAGGAACTATCCAAGGAAGTACTGCTCTCGACAGACATCCTGCCTCCCGAACATTTCGTATTAAAGGGTACGGCCACGGTTCCCCTGTACCGGGAGATGTTAAGGGAAAGTGACAATTTTATTGCGGAACAGCTGCTGCTGATGATTTCTGATGAAGTATATAAAGAAATGAATACGGGAAAGGCCATTGATTATGTGTTAAAAAATTTTCTGAACGACCTGCCGGATGATCCTCAATGGGTGGACGGTTCAGGCCTTTCCAGACACAACCTAGTCTCGCCCAGAACCATGATTGCCCTTGCGGAAAAGATCTACCGGTTATTTCCCGATGATTTGTTGTTTGACCTGCTTGCCACGGGGGGCAGGACCGGCACCCTTGAAAGAAATTACCTGGCGCCTGTTCCTTATGTATTTGCAAAATCAGGAACTTTGAGCAACAACCACAGTTTGGTGGGCTTTCTGAAGACGAAAAGGAACAAGCTATATGCTTTTGCGTTTATGAACAACAATTACCTGTACAAGGCAAGCGAGGTACGAAGGGAAATGGAAAAGGTGTTTTTGTATATTCGGGACAATTACTAAACAACCGAATTTGATGGAAAAAAGGGATTTTTTAAAAAAAGCGGGCCTGATGGCGGGGATGTGGCCGCTTATGGGCAAGGTCCAGAGCCTCTCATACAATGCCGCAAACGCCGCCTTCCCGCTGTTACCGAAGCCCCTTAACCAGGGCGATCTGGTGGGTATTATCAGCCCCTCCTCGGCCATGGCCAATGAGATGGAGTTTGTGTTTGCCAAGGAGGCGATGGAGGCACTAGGTTTGAGGGTGCTTTTGGGCAGTAACGTGTCACATAGACGCGGGCATTTGGCAGGCACTGACCAGGAGAGGGCCGAAGATCTGAACCGAATGTTTTCCCAAAAGGACATTAAAGCGATCATCTGCCTGAGGGGCGGCTCGGGGGCTGCCCGCATTTTACCGCTGATTGATTATGAAACCATAAAAAGAAACCCGAAGCCGCTCCTGGGATACAGCGATATTACCGCCCTGCACAGTGCCATATACAGCCAGACCGGCCTGATTACTTTTCACGGTCCCAACGGCAGCGGAAGTTGGAACAGTTTTAACGTAAACCAGTTTAAACAGATGTTTTTCAACAGGGCCCTGCTGAGGTTTGAAAATGAAATGAAGAGGGGGGATGATTTGGTGATCAAGCAAAACCGGGTGCAGACCATCTCTCCGGGAACCGCCGAAGGCGTTATCGTGGG
>DATGOS010000460.1:0-3516 GCA_035305725.1 Cyclobacteriaceae bacterium | reverse complement strand
GAAACCGCAATGGTCACGTGTGTTTTTTCCAGTTCGGCATCAGCCATTTGGGAAGCAATGGCTCTTTTCCAGATCAGTTCGTAAAGTTTTTGTTCATTTCTGTCATTTCCGGTTTCATGAACGGAAAAATTCGTGGGCCGGATGGCTTCATGGGCTTCCTGTGCCCCTTCGCTTTTTGTGGTGAATTTTCGGGCTTTATGGAATTCGGCGCCAAAAGCCGACTTGATTTCACGCTCCGCTCCGACCATGGCTTCCCCCGACAAGTTGACGCTGTCCGTCCTCATGTAGCTGATTTTCCCCGCCTCGTATAGTTTCTGGGCCACACTCATGGTTTGGGCGACCGAGAAATACAATTTTCTACTGGCTTCCTGCTGTAGGGTAGAGGTGGTGAAAGGAGCAGCCGGTGTCTTTTTTGCGGGTTTTTTCTCAAGTGTTTTTACTGTAAAGGATGCTTCAAGGCATTTTTGCAAAAAATCCTCAGCCTCTTCCAGGCTGGCGAACTTTTTAGGCAGTTCCGCACCAAAGGCTTTCCCTTCAGCCTCAAACAGCGCCGTCACCTTATAAGCAGAGGTGGTTTTGAATTTTTCGATTTCCCGCTCCCTTTCCACGATGAACCGTACGGCTACGGATTGTACCCGACCTGCAGATAGGCCGGCTTTTATCTTTTTCCAAAGTACCGGTGACAGTTCGAAACCTACAAGCCTGTCCAGGATTCTTCGGGCCTGTTGGGCGTTTACAAGGTCGATGTCAATCTGCCGCGGGTTGTCTATGGCTTTGTTGATGGCCGATTTTGTAATCTCTCGAAACACTATCCGTTTCGTTTTTTCCTCATTTAGATTCAGTACCTCCTTCAAATGCCAGGAGATGGCTTCTCCCTCCCGGTCATCATCACTGGCCAGGTAAATAGTCTCCGCCGCTTTGGCCAGGGATTTGAGCTGCCTGATCACCTCCTTTTTATCCGGACTCACCTCATAAGTGGGCTGAAATCCGTTTTCAATGTCTATTGCTTTATCTCCTTTTGGCAAATCCCTCACATGGCCATAGCTTGAGGCTACCTTAAAATCTTTACCCAGGTAACCTTCAATAGTCTTGGCTTTTGCGGGAGACTCGACAATGACTAAATTTTTGGACATGGTACTATTTTTATTTTTTTAAGCATTTTTTTCAATACAAATATTGCCTAAAAATAGAGGCGATTAAATTCTTCTCCAAATATCGGCCCATTTCAAATTTGAGTTGGCATGATTCTTACATATCAAATCTTCGTAGGATGTTGTCAAAATACCGTTAATATGGAGAAAAAGCTTTCTTTACTTAGGCATGGAGAGGCGGAATTGGGGAATCGCTATGATGGTGATTTTAAAAGGAAGCTTTCAGATAACGGCACTATAAAACTGATAGGTCTCAGCAAGGCCCTACAACGCAAAGGTATGGACTTTGATGTTCTGATCAAAAGTCCGGCTTTTAGGACCATGCAAACCGCCCATATCATCACGGAGTATATCGACGTAAAAGAAGAACGCATAGACGACCGGATCTATGAAAGTTCGATGGACACTTTGCTGGAGATCCTTACCCGGCTACCCGCACACTTTGAGCGTGTCCTGATCGTGGGCCACAACCCCGGATTGTCTTCCCTATTGGTTTACCTGACCAATGAGTTTAACCTGTATTTGTCGCCGGGAATGATGGCTGAGGTAACTTTTGATTTGCCGGAATGGACCATGATCACTAAGGGATCCGGTTCGCTCGTTGAGGTGATCCAATAAAAGCTTGTATTCCCCGGATGCAGTCGAACATCGAAGAATTGTCGAATTGTGGAATTGTCAAACTCTCGAATTGTAGAGCCGTTTTGTAGTCATTGCAGGTGACTGGGATTAATGGGGAGATATATATAGTAGATCCGGGGAGGAAAAATTGTATAGAAACGATTTTACGGTTAAACTGCACGTTCATTTCGTATGCCCGAGACTTTATGAGCAAGCAAGACATTATAAACAGTTTTGATCCCAACGACGTCGGCCTCGCGGACCGGCTCTTCGGCCTTCCCTTTGACGAAATCACCGCTGACCTCATCATTATTCCTGTCCCTTGGGAAGTTACGGTTTCCTATGCGAGCGGAACCGCGGGCGGACCTGAGGCTATTCTTCAGGCTTCTACCCAGGTGGATTTGTACCAGTCGGATATTCCCGATGCCTGGAAAATGGGCATGTATATGCTTCCGGTACCCGGGGAGATTCTGGAGAAAAGCTCCAAATTTCGTTCCATGGCAGAAGGATATATTCAATGGCTCGAATCCGGTTCTCCGGATGAGGATAGCAGTTCCCACATGGGAGTACCCGAAGAGGTAAACCGTGCCTGTAAAGAAATGGTCGACTGGGTATATGCACAAGCTAAGCATTATTTAGGAAGAGGAAAGCTGGTCGCCCTTCTGGGCGGCGACCACAGTACGCCTCTGGGATTGATCAGGGCAGTGGCCGAACTGCACCAGGAGTTTGGGGTGCTGCAACTGGATGCGCATGCGGATCTAAGGGAGGCTTACGAAGGGTTTGAATATTCCCACGCTTCTATTGCGTATAACTTTGTAGATATTCCGCAGATCAGCAAGCTGGTCCAGGTGGGCATCCGTGATATCTGCGAGGCAGAAGTAGAGGCAGCCAGGCAGAACACTAAAATTTCCATTTTCCAGGACAGTCAGTTGAAAGCCGCCCAGTACGAGGGAAAGACCTGGAAATCGCTTTGTGCCGAAATCATTAAACTGCTTCCTGACAACGTATACATTACCTTTGATATTGACGGGCTGGATCCGAAGCTTTGCCCGCACACTGGCACACCTGTGGCCGGGGGACTGGAACTGGATCAGGTATTGTATCTTTTCCGGCAATTGGTACTCGCCGGAAAGCAGATCATTGGCTTTGACCTGGTAGAAGTAGCGCCGGGCCCAGAAGGGGATGAGTGGGATGGAAATGTTGCCGCAAGGCTATTGTACCGACTGGCAAACCTCTATGGCGTTTCGCAGGGGAAACTGAAAATACAGGAAACTTTATGAGGAACACTGGAAATGAACCCGTGGAAACGTCCGCTTCCATAGCCAGGATTATAATCGGCGGGAAATTAAATGTTTTTCAAAATGGCAGAACTTCGGATTCCCTATACGCGGCTGTATGAAACCTTCCAGAAAATCCTGCTTCAAACAGGCTTTAGTGACGAAAGGGCGCTACTTTGTGCGGAATTGTTTGCCAAGGCGAGCCTGGACGGTGTAGCTTCCCATGGCCTTAACCGTTTTCCGGGGTTTGTTCAGTTGATTGTGGACGGGTACATTGATATTCATGCCGAGCCCAGACTGATAAATAATTTTGGCTGTTTCGAAAGATGGGACGGGCAGTTGGGCCCGGGCAATCTGAATGCCTATCACTGTATGCAAAGGGCCATCGACATTTCCAGGGAAAATGGAATGGGTTTGGTGAGCCTGAAAAACACCAACCATTGGATGAGGGCGGGGAATTTTGGCTGGCA
>DATGOS010000459.1:0-4554 GCA_035305725.1 Cyclobacteriaceae bacterium | reverse complement strand
ATCAGTACGCGACAGTTTGCCCGGAAGAAAGTGAAAAATTCCTTTGGGCATGTTGAAACCCGGTACAAAGTCCGCACGAAAGTATCTATGTTTGGAAAAGAATTTGATGCCGAGTTTACCCTGTCGGAGCGCTCCGGAATGAAAACCCCCCTTCTCTTGGGAAGAAAAATCCTTAAGGGGCGATTTCTCATCGATGTGGACAAAATATACCTTTCCTCCTTACGAGCGAAAAAATGAAAATAGCTGTGCTGTCGAGAAACGCTTCGCTTTATTCCACAAAGCGATTGGTCCAAACGATCCAGGAGTCAGGTCATGAAGCCTTGATCGTTGATCATTCCCTTTGTGACCTGATCATAGAGCAGGAGGGCCCGTCGATCATTTATAAGGGAGAGCGGCTGACGGACATTGATGCGATTATTCCGAGAATAGGTGCTTCGGTCACGTTTTACGGAACGGCGGTGGTGAGGCAGTTTGAACTGATGGGGATCTTTTCCGCTGTGGAGTCGCAGGGCATCGTCAGGAGCAGGGATAAATTGAGAAGCCTTCAAATTCTATCAAGGGCAGGGTTGGGCATGCCAAAAACTGCTTTTACGAACTTCTCCAAAGGTGGGGAAAAACAATTGGTGGAACATGTGGGGGGCGCGCCACTGATCATCAAGCTGCTTGAAGGAACCCAGGGACTGGGGGTAGTGCTGGCGGAGACAAAAAAAGCGGGGCAGTCTGTTATTGAAGCCTTTCACGGACTGAAGGCGCGGATTATTGTTCAGGAATTCATCAAAGAAGCCAAAGGTGCGGACATTCGCGCCTTTGTGGTGAACGGCAAGGTGGTGGGTGCCATGAAGCGGCAGGGAGCAGAAGGTGAGTTCAGGTCCAACCTGCACCGGGGCGGCAAGGCAGTGGTGATCAAACTCAGCAAGCAGGAAAAACAGGCAGCACTAAATGCCGCCAAGGCGCTGGGGCTGGCCATTGCCGGGGTGGACATGCTTCAGTCCGACCGGGGTCCGTTGATTCTGGAAGTAAACAGTTCACCTGGCCTGGAGGGTATAGAAAAAGCGACCGGAGTAAACATTGCAAGAAAAATTGTGGAATTCATTGAAGATTCCGTAAATAAAAAAGTTTCGAGGAAAGGAGTTAAAGAGTAAACATGAAGCCAATAAGAATCGGTACCCGGGGAAGTAAGCTGGCGCTATACCAGGCCCATCATATCGCCGGGCTGCTTGAGAACAGGGGAATGAAATCCGAAACCGTGGTCATCGATACGACTGGAGATAAAATTCAAAATGTTTCCATTGCAAAAATCGGGAGCAAGGGTGTCTTCACCCAGGAGCTGGAAGACCAGCTGGAAACCGGTGACATAGATATTGCTGTTCACAGCGCCAAAGACATGCAGTCCTCGCTGCCGGAAGGTTTTGAGCTCATTGCCTTTTCCGAGCGGGAAAAGGTTAATGATATTATTTTAAGCCATCAGCCGCGGATCATCTACGACAATCCTAATTTACCCCTGGTGATCGGCACCTCCTCTACCCGGAGGATTGCCACCTTAAAGCATTTTTTTCCCCATATAAAAACAGTGGAAATGAGGGGTAACCTGCAGACCAGGATCAGCAAGATGGAATCCGGCGTCTGCGATGCGCTGTTATTGGCTTATGCAGGAGTCCACAGGATGGAATACGACCACATGATCCGTCAAATACTCCCCGCTGACGTGTTCATTCCGGCGGTGGGTCAGGGAAGCATTGCCGTGGAAGCACATGCAGCACTGGATCCCGGCTTAAGGAAAAAAATCCGGGAAGCAGCCCACCATGAAGAGACCGGATACAGATTGCAGGCGGAAAGGAGTTTTCTGAAGGTCCTGGAAGGGGGATGCAGCATTCCGGTTTTTGCCCTGGGGAAGGTTTTGGGACAGCAATTATCCTTAGAAGGTGGGGTCTTAAGCCTGGACGGCAGCAAGCGGGTGTGTTTTGAAGTCCACGGCACCGTGGATGAAGCGGAGGAAATGGGACAGCAACTTGCCCACAAGGTACTGCAAGCCGATGGGCGGCAAATGCTTGATGAAATAAAGAAAACCCTGGGAAAATGAATAGGCAGACAATTCTTATTTTTGGCCTGTGTCTTTTGTTTGCTTGTGCCGCTGAAAAAGACCATTTGATTACCATTGAAACGCGACACGGAACCATCCATGCCATTTTGTACGATGAAACGCCACGGCATAAAGAAAACTTTATCGAACTGGCGGAGAGCGGACGGTTTGACTCTACAGATTTTCACCGTATTATCCCCGATTTTATGGTACAGGGAGGCGATGTGTTTGGAAAGGAAGGCCTTCCGCCGGATGAATGGTACACCATCCCTGCTGAATTTAACCAAAACCTGATTCACGAAAAAGGCAGCATAGCAGCGGCCCGACAGGGTGATGGTATAAATCCTGAACAAAGATCCAGCGGGTCGCAATTTTATATTGTTTTGGGGAAAGTGTACGAGCCTTCGGAACTTACGACCAACATGCCCCTGCTGCAGGAATCATTCCTGAAATATCTGCAGCTGAAGAGCAACGACAGCATTAAGCAGCAATATACGGAACTGTATGAACAACAAAGGTTCGAAGACATGACGTCCATGATGTTGGGGCTAAAGGACCATTTGGAGAGCTTTTTCAGCATCAATTTGGACAAACCTATAAGGCCTAACCAATTGGAGGCCTATACAAGCGTGGGCGGGACGCCCCATCTGGATGATGGCTATACGGTATTCGGGAAAGTAGTTCAGGGAATGGAGGTAGTGGAAAAAATCGCCGCCGAAAAGACTAATTTGCAAGACCAACCTGTAGATCCCGTCCATATGAAAATCTTAGTTGAGGAGATGTCAAAGCAAGAAATATCAGAAAAATATGGATATCAATATGCCGGGACAAGTGAGTAAGCCAAGTATTTTGATTACCGGTGCCAATGGATTGTTGGGTCAGAAACTGATAGACCGTCTGCGCGGAGATACCCGCTTCAATATTTTAGCCACCGGAAGAGGGACTTCCCGGCTGCCCCGTGACTGGAAGGGATATACCTATGTACACATGGACATCACGCAGCCTGAACAAGTAAGCGGCATCTTCCTTCAATACAAGCCGGATATTTCCATCCACTGTGCCTCCATGACTAATGTGGACCAGTGTGAAATTGACAGGGAAGCATGTTATGAACATAATGTGACCGCTGTCTCCTATATTGCTCAGGCTTGTGAAAAGTCAGGTACACACTTGATCCACCTTTCCACCGACTTTATATTTGATGGAAACGGTGGTCCTTATCTTGAAGATGATCGTCCTAATCCCATAAACTATTATGGACAATCCAAGCTGGCATCGGAAAAGATTGTAAAAACGTCTTCAGGAGACTGGACAATCGTCAGGACCGGTTTGGTGTACGGAATATCCGTTGACATGAGCAGGTCCAACATCGTTCTTTGGGTGAAGAAGGCGCTGGAGGAAGGCAAGGAACTGAACCTGGTGGACGACCAGATAAGGACTCCTACGTTGGCGGAGGACCTTGCGGAGGGCTGCGTTTTGATAGCCGAAAAAAAAGCCACCGGCGTGTTCAATATCTCGGGAAAGGAGCTTCTCACTCCCTACGATATGGCTGTGGAAACGGCTGCGTTTTTTAAGCTGGACAAATCTAAAATTAAAAAAGCAAATTCCAGGGATTTTACACAAACGGCTAAAAGGCCACTAAAAACAGGCTTTATCATTGATAAGGCGGTTAATTTCCTGAACTATCGGCCCCACAGCTTTAAGGAGGGCATTGCTATTATGGCAAAACAAATTAATTTTAAGCCATAACCGATTCCTGCGACTTGTCCTATAATTTTTAAAAGAACATTTCTCTTGTCACAACACAAACAAATTTTAGCACTTTGTTTTTTATTTTTTTCACCAATGCTCAGTCTCGCCCAGGCAACTGAGAACAGGCCCAGCCTCGGTGAAAGGATCGACCGGTCCTTTCAGCCGGTAGCGGATTTTTGGGAAGCGTTGATCCTGTATCCTGTCCCTATTGGCGGCATTGACATACCCCTTGTACTTATTCTGTTGATTAGTGGCGCATTCTTCTTTACACTTTATTTTGGCTTCCCCGGAATCTCCAGATTTCCCCTTGCCATCAATACCGTCAGAGGAAAATACGACAAGATTGAAAAGGCCGGAATGGATGATATTGAGCAGGAGGATATTCCTGACACCATCCGGGACGAAAGCAAAAAAGGAGAGGTTAGCCATTTTCAGGCCTTGGCCACCGCCCTGTCCGGCACGGTTGGCTTGGGCAATATTGCGGGAGTCGCCATAGCCATCGCTATTGGAGGGCCCGGTGCCACATTCTGGATGATCGTTTGCGGAATCCTCGGCATGAGTTCGAAATTTGTAGAATGTACGCTTGGTGTGAAATACCGCGACGTGGATGCCGATGGTACGGTGCATGGCGGACCGATGTATTATCTGTCAAAAGGCTTCAACGATCTTAATAAGGCAAAAGTGGGAAAATTTATGGGCGCCCTCTTCGCGCTGTTGTGCGT
>DATGOS010000458.1:0-2795 GCA_035305725.1 Cyclobacteriaceae bacterium | reverse complement strand
AAATCCTTTAGGTGGAAGCTCCATGGCCGTATAGGTATTAATGGGAACCTCGCTGATCAGCATTCCGCCGGGATGAATACTCTGGTGGTTAGGGAAGTTCTGCATAAGAGCACCATATTTCAATATAGCCTTTTGGATTTTATCCTCAGGTGGAAATTGGGCCTTCCGTCCATAAACAAGCTGATCTATTTCAGACTTTGGCAGCCCGAATACTTTACCAAGTTCCCTGATGACCGCCCTTCCCTGAAAGGTGCTGTACATTCCCAATAAGGCCACGTGATCTTTACCGTACCGCTTAAACACGTAATCAATCACATCGTCCCGGTCCTGCCAACTGAAGTCCATATCAAAATCAGGAGGGGAAGTCCTATAGGGGTTTAGGAACCGTTCAAAGTAAAGATCCAGCTTAATAGGATCCACATCGGTGATCCTGAGACAATAGGCAACAATACTGTTTGCACCACTACCCCGGCCGACATAAAAGAAGCCGCGGCTTTGTGCATACCGCACGACATCCAAAGCGATCAGGAAATAAGCGTTGAAGTCCAGCTGGTTGATGATCTTTAATTCCTTGATCACCCGATCCCTTGCCTCAATGTTATCTTTCCCATACCTAGCCGCAAGCCCTTCCATGGCAAATTTCTCCAACAGTATCCTGTCATCTTCGCCCGATGCTGAAAAGTGTATTTTGTTTTTGCTTGTATGAAGTTCTGTAGTGATCTCACAGCTGCTCATTACACTCACGGTATTTGCCAGGATAAAAGGGTAGGCTGAATAGATATCTTCCAGTTCCCCCCTTTCTCGGAAACGTTCATCTTCCCCCGCCATGTCATCCGGTGTAAGCTTCGACAACAGGGTGTTTTTCCCTATAGCACGTAGAAGACGATGAAGGTTAAAATACGTTTTGTTCTGGAAGGTAATAGGGGAGTGGGCTACCCACTTTTCAGCGAACCGCCCGGGATCGATTGAATATAACTTGGGTATCTGGTGTGGCCGGATGCCGATCAATTCATTTTTACCAAGATCTTTTGCAGCAAAAGAAGGAAAATTATAAATTACCCAGACCTTTTCAAAAAGCGGTCTCTCCGGAAACTCCGTTTGTTTCTGAAAGTGCACAGTAAGAAATCGGTTAATTTCTGTCAGTCCTTCATCGTCTTTTGCAAGGAGTATGTAACAGAATCTATTCCCGTTCCTGATTTCACAGCCAACGATGGGGTCGATGTTCTCCCGCCTGCAGAAATCCACAAAATCCCAACAATCTGCAGTACTGTTGATGTTGGTCAATGCTAGTGAGGAAATTCCTTTTTCCTTGGCCATCATCACCAGCTCCTCAGTACCGATCGTTCCGTACCGGTAGCTAAAATAAGTTTTACAGTTGAGGTACATGATGTGTTTTGTGTGATATGGCCCGGTGTACGGATGTTTCGCCGAACCTCTTCCTTATCTTGTCCATTGCCTGGTACAGACGCACGCTTTCTTCAGTGTCCTCAAAGAGGTTGATCTGCTGGAATCCCCCTACTAGATGGCTTACCCTTACTCCAAGCAATCGAACCAGCATTCTGCGGTCATAGAGCTTGTAGAAAAGTTCTTGGGCCTTGGATAACAACACATGGTCATTCGCCGTATAGGGAACCGTTACTTGACGGCTAACCGTATCAAAATTGGCATATCTCAACTTTACAGTAATGCATCCGCATAATCGCTTTTGCTTCCGCAACTGAAAACATACCCCCTCTGTCAGCCTTACCAGTTCCCCATATAGGAACTTCATGTCTATTGTATCGTTTTCAAAAGTTTCCTCCTTCCCTATACTTTTCTGTTCCGTATAGGGTACCACAGGGGTATCGTCCAGGCCGTTTGCTTTTCGTGAAAGGTCGATCCCGTTTTTACCTAACAGGTTCTCCATCATGGGGAGCGGGATTTCACTAAGGAGTTTTATGGTTTCTACCCCCATCCTTTGGAGAAGGGTAGAAGTTTTAAGGCCTATCCCTGGCATTCGTTTCACCGGCAGCGGGGCTAAATATCCCTTTTCCATTCCAAAAGGTATTTCCAGCTGGCCGTTGGGCTTGGCATCGTCCGTGGCCACCTTGCTCACCAGTTTATTAGAGGCCAATGCATAGCTGATGGGCAGACCTGATTCCTTTAGAATGGTTTGCTTGAGTTCTACAGCAAACTGGCTGCAGCCATAAAACCTATCCATTCCTGTAAGGTCCAAGTAAAACTCATCAATGGAAGCCTTTTCAACTATCTGTACACGTTCCCTTATGATTTCCGTCACTATCCTGGAGTGATGGCTATAGCTATCCATATCGCCCTTCAAATAGACCGCAGAAGGACAGAGCCTTTTTGCCAACTTCATAGGCATGGCGCTATGTACACCGAATTTTCTCGCCTCATAGCTGCATGAGGCCACTACCCCCCGGTCGGAACTGCCCCCGATAATTATAGGCTTCCCTTCCAAGGCACTGTTCTGCAACCTTGCCACACTGACAAAAAATGTATCCAAGTCAAAATGCGCCACATTCCTTTTCATTTTGCCGATCATTTTTATATATTTGATATTATTAATGCCAATAACATATTACTAATAATATCACGCCAAAATGAATAATCAAAATAATTTCTGGGCTTCCAACCTGAAATTTTTGCGCGCCAGAAAGAAACTCAATCAAGATGACCTTGCAAACCAACTGGGGATCAAGAGGTCGAAGTTAAATGCCCACGAAAACGGGCGCACAAAAAATCCCCCGGTGGAAGACCTTATAAAATTCTCCGGATTTTTCAGGATGAGCATT
>DATGOS010000457.1:0-4985 GCA_035305725.1 Cyclobacteriaceae bacterium | reverse complement strand
GCCAGTTTGATCACCATTTCCGTGGCCTGGTCCAGTCCTTCATAATAGGCTTCCCTTCTGAAAGCGGGCACAATGACATTGTCGACGATCCTCCTCGCCACCGCGTCAGGAACCGCTCCCTCAAGTCCATAACCCGTGGCGATGAAAACCTCCCGGTCTTCCATGGCCGCGAGGATCAGCATGCCGTTATCGTTTTCCTTGGTTCCTATGCCCCAAAGATCCCCAAGCTGAAAAGTATAATCACTGATATCATAGGGACCTATGGACTGAAGCAAGACGATACTGATTTGCGTAGAGGTACTGTCATTGTAGGCTACCAGTTTCCTTTCCAGCGCGCTTTCTTCCGCCGAAGTCAGTGTATTGCTAAAGTCATTGACAAGCCGCGGCGGATTGGGTTTTGGAGGAAAATCATCCTGGGGAAAAGCACTGAGGCAGGTGAAAAAAAATGAAAGTAAAAGAATCAGGGTTGATTTGTTCATGATGTGGGTTATCCGAAGGAGATTTCGTCAGGCAGTTCGTTCTCATCTCCCTCACTGTCATAGGGAAAATGCGTTTTTAATTGCTGGGCGGCCAAGGCAATGCCGGTGCACAGGCCTTCCGTAAATTTCTTTTCCCTGAAATATTTTAGCATTTCTTCTTTTATGTCATCCCAAAAATGCGGGGGCACCAATTGATTAATACCTGCATCCCCAAGGATGGCAAATTTGTGATCTTCCGTAGCCAGGTAAAACAATACCCCGTTTCGCAATGCGGTTTTGTGCATTTTTAGCGTGGCGAATACATCCGCCGCCCGGTCCAGTACTTCCCCTTTGCAATGGTTTTCAAGATGCACCTGGATTTCTCCGGAGGTTTCCATTTCCGCCTCTTTGATGGCATTGATGATACGCCGCCTGTCCTCTTCGGAAAACAGTCTTTCTGCCATAGCTTTGTGTAATATTAATATAGTATCCTGGTAATCACGGTTAGAACTGTACAGAAGGGGCCGTCTCCGAACCCGGTGTGGATTCAAAATAACCTTTTGTCTCAAATCCATACCACCCGGCAAAGAGGTTGTTGGGGAAGGTCCTGAGGTTGGCATTATAAGCCATCACGGACTGGTTGAAATTTCTTCTGGCCACCGCAATCCTGTTTTCCGTGCCTTCCAGTTGCGCCTGTAGATCCAAAAAGCCCTGGTTGGCTTTCAGTTCAGGGTACTTTTCCACAGTCACTAGGAGCCTGGACAGAGATCCGCTCAGCTGTTGCTGTGCCTGTTCGAAAGCCGCTATGTTTTCCGGTGTAAGGTTTTCGGCATTCAGGTTCATGGAGGTGGCTTTGGCCCTGGCATTGACCACTTCGGTCAGGGTCTCCTGTTCAAATTCCGCATATCCCTTCACAGTATTTACCAAATTTGGTATAAGGTCTGCCCTCCGCTGGTATTGGGTCTCCACTTCCGCCCATTGTCCGTTGATCGTTTCCTCCGCCTGAACAAACTGGTTGTAGGTGCCCACCGATTGGGAATAGATAAAAATCCCTACAACAAGGATAATGAGAATGGGTATTATCGCTTTTTTCATGTATCTGATTAAGTTAAGATAAAAGTATTACGGGTAAAAGCCTGAAATAGTTTTCCGTATATATCATTGCCATTTCACCACAAAAGTACATCCGCTGTGTTTAGAAAAAAAAGAATGCCACCTTTTCTACAGATCTACTATGCTGTCCTCCCCGCTAGCACCCAAGCTGCTTCTGTGCCGGCCACAAATGGCATGGCCGCAACCGTGCATGCCGTTGTCGATATAATATTTCTGCGTCAGCAAAGCCGCGGTCAGCCATCCTCCCTGATCTGCTTCATGCCTTTGGTCCACCTAAGGAGTTCCCGGAGCATGGTATCGGCCGCCTTTTCCATTTTTTCATTGGACACAAGTTTCCCGTCCTGGATAAATTCACTGAAGAAAGGGATGTTTACCGCCTCGACCAAAGGGACCACCCTAAAAGTAGTCAGGTCACCGCACAGGCTCTTGGCGGCCCGTGTACCTGCCGATACACCTCCATAACTCACGATTCCGGCCGCCTTGTAGCACCACTCGCTGTAAAGAAACTCCAGCGCATTCCGTAAAGGGGCCGGGTAGTTATGGTCATATTCACCGGTGACAAAAATAAAAGCCTCCGCCTCATCAATTTTTGCACTCCAGCGTTTGGTGTGCTCTTGCTCGTACTTTTTCAGCCTCGGATGAAACGCCTCGTCCATCAGCGGCAAATCAATTTCTTTAAGGTCCAGCACCTCTACCGCAAAGTTGCCGTTTTGCCTTGCCTTTTCGGCGATCCATTGGGTGACATAGATGCCTTTCCTGCCCGGCCTGACCGTGGAGGAGATGATTTTCAGTTGATACATGGGCTAAAGTGTTTTGTTCATGAATTCTTAGGCACAAAAAGTAGGAACAGCAACAAAACGGAGCGGGTTCCTCCATACCCTATTAGGTGGAGGAGGACCTATTCCGGTTGTCTCCTGGTATCCTCAAAAAAAATGCCCGAGATCAATTTTCCAATAAAGCCGCTGAATCCCTGGGATATTCCTAATTTTGCCATTGATGAAAGGGATTTATAACTTTTCCGTTTTGCTTTTCAGAAGCTTTCTTATCCTGTCCGGTAAGTTTTCTTCCAAAAACAGAAAGCTTGTGCGGGGCAGAAGCGAGATCTTCCCCTCCCTGACCCGGTTTGTCGGGGGGAATGACAGGAAAATCTGCTGGTTTCATGTGGCTTCCCTGGGAGAATATGAACAAGCCAAGCCGGTGATCCGGGCATTCAAGAGCCGATACCCGGAGGCGGCCATCGTACTCACCTTTTTCAGTTCTTCAGGGTATGAGCATGTGGTCAAAAAGCCGCAGCCCCACCTCGATCTGATCATCTACCTGCCTTTTGACACCCCCAAGAATGCCGGAGAATTTGTGAACCTGCTGAATCCGGCAATTGTATTTTTTGTGAAGTATGATCTCTGGCCCAATTTTATTTTTGCCGTGAAGCAAAAAAACATACCGCTGTTTCTTTTTTCCGCCTCCTTTAGGCAGGAGCAGATATATTTCAGGAAGCATGGCGGATTCTTCAGGAAAGTGCTTTTTGCTTTTGACCATATTTTTGCCCAAAATCAACAGACGATGGATTTGTTAAAGGCGATTGATTATGGGTCGGCAACTTTGACGGGAGACACCCGCTTTGACAATGTTTACGCCATCAGCCAAAATCCGAAACATTTCCCCTTGATCGGGCAATTCAAAAAGCAACGCCACCTGGTCGTGGCTGGCAGCGTATGGGAGGAAGATATGGAACTGCTCATCCCCGCCATCGAGGCATTTCCGCAGTATAAATTTATCATTGCCCCCCATGATATTCATGAGAAAACCATCAGGAACTGGCAATCCAGGATCCACAGGCCTTCCATAACATATTCTGCGTTGGAAAAAGCCGGCCATCAGGGGGAGGAGGTGCTGTTCATTGACAATATCGGCATGCTTTCCTCCCTGTATCAATACGCGCGGGTGGCCTATGTGGGAGGTGCATTTGGGAAAGGCCTGCACAACATCCTTGAAGCGCTTGCATTTGAAATCCCCGTTTGCTTTGGAGAATTGAAGCGTAAAAGCAAATTTCCCGAAGCGGGCGTCAGCCAGGCCTATGGCTGTGGATTTGAGGTAAAAGATACCGCGGGTTTGCGGCGGTTGATTTTGCAGTTTGAAGATGAGGAGGTCTACGATTCGGCTTGTAGAGCGGCGGGCAGAATGGTAAAAGACAACCTGGGCAGTGCGGACGGCATTATGGACCAGGTCCAAAAAATAACCGGAAAATTATGAACGGAAGGGTGATCAAATCCACGGGCTCATGGTACACCGTTAAAACGGAACAAAAGACCGTTGAGGCCAGACTGAGAGGCAAGTTTCGGCAGGGGGACCTGAAACTGACCAACCCGGTGGCCGTGGGCGATTATGTAAAGATCGGCATGGAGCAGGACCAGCAAACCGCATTGATTACCGACATCCTGCCCAGGGAAAACTACGTGATCCGAAAATCCACCAGGAAAACCAACTTTTCCCATATTCTGGCCTCCAACATTGACCAGGCTTTTTTGATCGTCACCCTGCGGTATCCAAGGACCTCCCTGGGGTTTATAGACCGTTTTTTGGTTAGTACCGAGAGTTTTAGGATCCCTGCTACCCTGGTCGTCAACAAAATGGACCAGGTAAAAAAAGAAAAGGACCTGGAATTCCTTCAGGACATCAGGGAAATCTACGAGCCGCTCGGCTATCCGGTGTTGACGGTCTCGGCCCTGGAGGACGATGATCTGCCCGGCACACTTGAGCCGGCATTAAAAGGTAAGACCACCTTACTGGCCGGACATTCGGGGGTGGGCAAGTCTACCCTGTTGAACCGGTTGATTCCTGGGGCCGACCAGGCCACCAGAGAGGTATCCGCGTTTACCGACAAAGGCGTCCATACCACCACCTTTGCGGAAATGTTTGAATATGGAGATGATGCTCACCTGATCGATACGCCGGGAATCAAGGAATTCGGCATTTTGGATATTGAAAATCAGGAGCTGTCGCATTACTTCGTGGAGCTGCGAAGATATCTCGGACAGTGCAGGTACCACAATTGTCAGCATACCAATGAACCCGGCTGCAGCGTACTGGAAGCCCTGGAGCAGGGGCTTATTCATCCTTACCGATACGACAGTTATGTGCGAATATTAAATGAAGTGGATGACTTCCGGTGAGCATAATGCACTTTTGCGCCTGGTTTCTATTTCCAGGCATATCTTTGAATCTACTTTAAATTCTTTTAATTTTCCTGTGCAAAATACTTTACCATGACGGACGGGACAAAAACCTTGGTGTTAAACCACAAACAGATCCAGCAGAAAATCATTCGGATCGCCTATGAAATTTATGAGCGCAACGTGGCAGAACAGGGGGTGGTGGTGGCCGGAATCACGGGGATGGGCTACGTGCTTTCGGGCT
>DATGOS010000456.1:0-3964 GCA_035305725.1 Cyclobacteriaceae bacterium | reverse complement strand
TTGGCTCGTTTCCAAGAAGGCAAAGTATCCGCATCAATGGTGATGGTTCTGATTTCTCTGGCGATGCGGGCGCTGTCTTTCATGGCCCGCAAATGCACTCCACTGTGTGCAAACCGCTTTAGCTCTTCCTCGGTCCTCCACAAGGTCATGGTATAGTGCTTGGTCCATATTCCCTGCTTTTTAAAAGCCAAACAATCGCTGGATTTTAGCTGCCGGATGATTTTCATTGCACGGCTGGATAGCAAAAAGAAGCTTAAAGGCCCCTTTAACTCGATGCTAGTGATGGTGACTTTCATATCCGGAATTTTTACATTCTATAAGGCTATGGGAATTACCACAACACCAACATATGATCAACCCCTGCCTAATGTAGGAAAGATGGCATTCAGTACCCGTTCCCCTTCCACTTCCAACACAGTGACTAGATGACGGGAGAGCGTTACGCTATCCCTGCCGTCCCTCCCATCAAAACATCACCTTTACCATTACGGGAAAATGGTCTGACGGGAACCGGTTGTGATAGGTGTCGGTCAGAATGCCGTATTTTTCAACCTTTACATTGTTGGTGACAAAAATATGGTCAATCCTTCTGTCGGTGCTTTTGGTATTGTCAAAACTGTTAAAGGTACCGTTATTGGCATAAACCAGATAGGCCACATCGTAGCTGTCATTGAACATATCCGAATTGCTCAGCCGCTTATAAGCCTCATTTTGCTGATCAATGTTGAAATCCCCAGTCAAAATGACGGTGCTGTTCCCGGCAATTTCCTTGGCCTTTTCCATAATTAAAGAAGCACTCTCGCTCCTGGCTTTCACTCCCACATGGTCGAAATGAGTGTTGAACACGTAAAACCGCTCGCCGGATTCCAAAGACTCAAACTTGGCCCAGGTACAGATCCGGGGAAGCTGCGCATCCCAGCCACGGTTGGGCTGGCTGGTATCCTCGGACAGCCAAAAGGTATCGCTGTCCAGTACCTTGACCTTGTCCTTGTTGTAGAAAATCGCACTGAATTCCCCTTTTTCTTTCCCAACATCCCGTCCTACGCCTACATAAGCATAGTTGCTCAGGCCTTCGGACAAGTCAAACACCTGCCGGGCCAATCCTTCCTGTATGCCCACGATATCCATTTCATGGAACTTGATCATATTGACAATCACCGGGTGCCGCCGCTCCCAAGTATCAGGCGCATCATTGGGATTCGCATAGCGGATATTAAAAGAAGCAATATTTAACCGGGTTTCCTGAGCAAATAGAGGCCCACCTAAGGCCATGAAAGCCATACACCAACAAAGGCTATTGATTAGCAGATTTTTCATTCGGTTGATTCATTTAACTATTGATTTCCAAGCTTTTAGATCCAGCGACGGAAAAGAAGTCTTTTGCGGGCATTTGCCCATTTCTTTCAGCCTTCCGTTTCTGTACCGACGACTGAGAGACAGATGGACCAAATGACTTTAGCTAAGCCCTCTCTTTTATCTCCTCCCTCTCCTAGCCAAATTTACATAAATATCCGGCTACTGGCATGAATGGAAATTAAAATCCTTCATGTAGCCCAGCCCACGCCTTTTGTCAAAAAATAAATAAAAAGCTCCCCCAATCCCAGCTTATTGTTTAACTTGGAATGTGAAAAAATTGATCGTGCAATAAAAAGAAAAAGAAAATGACCATTAAATTATTTGGCATCACACGGGAGATTGTAGGAGCAAGCCATATACCGGTGCCGGATAACCAACCACTGAAAACCGTGGCCGATCTGAAGACTTGGTTATACATGGAATACCCTTCTTTAAAGCAACTTAAATCCATAGCCGTCGCTGTTGACCAGTCCTATGCCGAAGACCATGAGGTCTTGGGAGCGGCAGCCGAAGTAGCCCTAATTCCACCGGTGAGCGGTGGCTGACCTATGGCAATGATCAAAATTGTAACCCACATCAAACTGGAGGAAGCTTACTCCTACCTCAGTTGCCCGGAGGCCGGAGCCATCAACCTCTTCATCGGCACCGTCAGAAATAATGCCCATGGCAAGAAGGTGGAGAAACTGGTATTTGAAGCCTATGAACCCATGGCACTGAAAGAAATGGAAAAACTGGCGGTACTAGCCCAGCAGCGGTGGCACATATCCAAACTCCTGATGCTACACGTCGTGGGGGATAAAGCGGTGGGCGAACCGGTAGTAGCAATAGGTATCGCCTCTGCCCACCGACAGGAGGCCTTTGAAGCGACGCGCTTTCTGATCGATGAACTGAAAAAAACGGTTCCGATTTGGAAAAAGGAGTTTTATCAAGACGGCAGCAGCTGGGTCAATGCACATCCGTAAAGGACAGGTATATCTTCCACGCCCAACCATCCCTACAAACATGAACAAAAGCCTTATCGATCCCTACGGCAGGCAGCTCAATTACCTGAGACTCTCGGTCACTGACCGCTGCAACTTCCGCTGTTATTATTGCATGCCGGAAGAAGGGATGAATTTTGTGGACAGAAAGGACCTGCTCAGCTACGAGGAACTGGAACAACTCGTCCGGCTTTTTTTCCGTTTGGGGATCAATAAGATTAGAATCACCGGGGGCGAGCCCTTTGTACGGCGGGGTATCATGGACTTTTTGACCGGCATCAGCCAGATAGACCAGTTGAACCAAATCACTGTGACCAGTAATGGCACGCTATCCGCAGCCCACAGGGAAAAGCTCAAAGAGCTGGGGATCCTCAAAATCAATATCAGTATGGATGCCCTGGACAGGCAACGTTTTTTGGAAATGACCCGTAGAGACAGGTTTGAGGAAGTGTACCAATGCGTCATGGACCTGTTACGGGAGGGCTTTGAAGTCAAACTGAATTGTGTAGTGGCCGACGACAAAAACATTCAGGACATCGTCCCCTTTATCCAATTGACCGAATCCCATCCCTTGTCCGTCCGTTTTTTGGAGGAAATGCCGTTCAACGGACAAAACACCTTCAATCTACCGCGGTGGAACCACAAAGCCATTTATGGGCACATTCTACAGCACTTTCCCCAGGTTCAAAAAATCAGGGATGAGGCCAACAGCACCTCGGTAAATTATAAAGTCCCGGGCTATTTGGGTTCCTTCGGAATCATCCCCTCTTTTAGCAGGACCTTTTGTGGCAGCTGCAACCGGATCAGGCTTTCGGCCACAGGTGAGCTGCGGACCTGCCTCTATGGCCCTCCTGCCGGCAACCTGCGCGACCTGCTGCGCGGCGGTATGTCCCTTGCAGGAATAGAAAGCGAGCTGCTGCGCATGGTGGCCAGTCGGGCAAAGGACGGCTTTGCCGCGGAAGCCCTCCACGCCAAAACACCCACCACCTCCATGTCCTTTTTGGGAGGTTAAACCGTATTTGTCATGAATCAAAACCGTTATCAAAGACAGCTCCAGCTTCCGGGATTCGGGGAGAAAGGGCAGCAGAAACTCGCCCAGGCCAAGGTCTTGGTGATCGGCGCCGGAGGCCTAGGAGTGCCGGCAATGCAATACCTGGTTGCCATGGGCATAGGCACCTTAGGCATTGTGGATGCCGACCGGGTCAGCCTGAGCAACCTGCACCGACAGGTCATCTACACCGACAGTGATGTGGGCCAGCTCAAAGTGGCGGTCTGCAGCGAAAAACTGGGGAAACTAAACCCAGACATCCAGCTCATCACCTACCCCCTGTTTTTATCATCAGACAATGCGCTGGGTATCATAAAGGACTATGACCTCGTCATAGATGCCACGGACAACTTCAATGCCCGTTACCTGATCAATGATGCTTGTGTAATATCAGGCAAACCCTTCGTGTATGGTGCATTGCAGCAATTCGAAGGACAGGTCAGCGTCTTCAACTACCAAGGAGGCCCGACTTACCGCTGTCTGTACCCCAATCCTCCCAGCCTTGGGCAAATCCCGGACTGCAACACGGCAGGGGTGCTGGGTATTGTCCCTGGCCTGATCGGCAGCTACCAGGCACTGG
>DATGOS010000455.1:0-6416 GCA_035305725.1 Cyclobacteriaceae bacterium | reverse complement strand
GGACGTCAAAGGAGGCTTGAATCTAAAGAAATATTTCGGCGAAAGGGCACTTGCCGTATTCGTGAAGGTCCCCTCCCTGGATGTGCTTACCAAGAGGCTGAGAAAAAGAGGCACGGAATCTCCCGAAAGCCTCTCAAGCAGGCTGTTCAAGGCAAAATTTGAAATGACTTTTGAGGACAAATTCGATGCTGTCCTGGTCAATGACCATATTGAACGGTCCTTCGAAGAAGCGGAACGTTTGGTGAAGGAATTTTTGGAAAAAGAATAAATTTTGAAAGTCGGACTTTTTTTTGGATCCTTTAACCCCATCCATATTGGGCACCTCATCATCGCCAATATCATGCAGGACCAGACTGATTTGGATGAGGTCTGGTTTGTAGTGAGTCCCCACAGCCCCTTTAAGAAAAAAAGTACCCTCTTGCATGAGTTCGACCGGTTTAAAATGGTGGAACTGGCCATATGGGACCATTACCATTTCAAGGCCTGCGATATCGAGTTTCACTTGCCCCGGCCCAGTTATACTATTGACACGTTCACCTATATCGGAGAAAAGCACCCCAACCATGAATTCAAGCTGGTGATCGGCGGGGACAACTTAAACCACTTCCATAAGTGGAAAAACAGTGAGGTCCTATTGGATCTATATGGCTTGTATGTGTATCCGAGGCCGGGGGAAAACCGCCGGGTCAACCACAAAAACATCCGCTTTGTCGATGCGCCCATGATCGACATCTCAGCAACTTTTATCCGTAACGCGATAAAGCATGGGCATTCCGTCAAGTACCTCCTGCCTCCCGCGGTGGAGGATTATATCAGGGATAAGAAGTTTTTTATCTAGAATGCTTGTCGTGTCCCGAGTCGCCAATGCACTTGGAGGCTACAGTTCGATGCTGTACATCCAGCATTTTACTCTGTTTTTGCCGCCAGGTGGTTTCTGGTTTTTACCGAGTTTATGATCCATTCTCCCACCATTCGGCCCTGTTCGGCGCCGTTCTCTATGGCGGGCATATAATGGATGCCTCCATAAAACCTGCTGATGGCGGCTTCCTCGGCCGCCTGCTCAAAGGAATCGAACTCCCGTATGGGCAGCCCAAAAACCACTTCCGTGGAATCTACAATATGCACTTCATCACCCATGAGGGCGGTCAAAGCTACGGCTGCGGCTGTGGAGATGACGCTGTGTCCGGAGGTATATTCCGGGAAAGGAGGCGTTTGTAGCAAAGGCATCCAGTTTTCATCCATATACTCATTAATATAGGTCTCAGGCCTGATGAGCACACTTCTGTACTTTTCATCCCAGCAGGATATAAATCCATCAAATACTGCCAGGGAAGTGATGGCAAAGACTTCCGCGGTTTCCTTCCAGTCCAGTTCTTTAGCCTTGGCGGCAATGCCGGCTATTCCCATCCAGTGTCCGCCGGGGGTTATTTTCTTTTCGGCATACATCACATGGCCCGTGATATTCATCTTAAAGGGGTTGCAGTCCCAAAAGAAAGCGATTTCCCTTTGCTCCGGGGTGATCTGGTTGGTCGCCAGCATCACGGCCTCCGCTTCTTTGTAAAAGTTGCTTTTGGGTATAATATCAAAAGGGGATGGTTTGTCAGGGGCAAACTGTGAGGCGGAATCCAACACAAAGGGACGTATTTTTGCCCAATGGGGTTCCAGACCTGCCTGGTAAACCGGCGGGGTGGGCTTCCAGGCACCCGCGTCGGTACTGCTGGTAAATTGCTCGTAGGAACGGCTTTGGTGGTAACTGTCCTTTGACGCATAGGCCAAAATATGTTTGGCGACTTCCTCGCCAAGTAGCAGGGAGTTTTGGAAGATATCTTGAGGAATGCCTTTTCCTTTAATGAACTGGTACATTTTGTCCCTGTGGTCAATCATGTCCAATTCCGAAAAGATCATGGAGCCCGCCACCTGATAATAGGCGGCCAGAGAAGCCAGTGGGTACAGACATTCTTTGGAAGTATCAAAAGTTTTTTCTTCGAATCCGTTTAGCTGCCCCATCAGGCTGCTGAATTCCGGGTCTGCCAGGACAGCGACTTCATAGGCTGCCAGAGAGGCGTAGGCGTATACCCTGCTTGCTACCGGAGGGGAAAAAATATCATGAACCATAATATCTGTCGCTTTTTGGTTGGCTTGGATAAGGTATTCATTGCCGTTCAGCGCTTCCTGATAATCTGTTTTTTGGGAGCAGGAATACAGCATACCGGAAAAAATAAGACCGGCTATCATTAAATAGTTAATAATTTTCATATTCAATAAATCATTAAACGCCTTAACTGTTTTTAAGTTATAAAGGCCAATTTAATATTTTTTTGGTTAATGCAAGGTTTAACTTGTTTGCTTTGGATAATTGTGCACCGTAAAAAACGACAACGGGGGTTTGTCAGGTGGAGGAATTGTCAAACTGTAGACTGTTGACTGTCGTCTGCTAACGATCTCAGTACCCAGTACTCAATACCCAATACTCGCTACCCTACGCCATCTCGTCCAGGCTTATCTGGTCCAGGTAAAATTTCATCCGTGAATGGTGGCGGTTCAAAAAATCAATTTTGTCAATCTTGTCCAGCTTGTGGTTATAAAAAACCTCAATAAAATCTTTTCCCAGGAGGTACAGGTTCACTTTGTAGGTATAATAACGTATATCCAGCACAAACGTCCCCTCCGTGTACAGGAGGTGGATTTTTTTGTGCATGGACAAATTCCGGAAATCTTCTTTACGCATGGGCTCATTTTTTTGGATGCTGCCTTAGAACAAAAAAATAACGGGGATAATCCCATTTTATTTTTATGTCAGGCTACTTTACGATTCACCAACGCTGCTCCTTTGTTCACGGGTAAGTGATAAGGCATCTTTCTTAAATGATGGGTAATTTTAGCAATTATTTTTAGGGATTGAAAATCCTTTTGGAGAAAATTTAACAGGTGCTGGATTTTGTTTCATTTAGGATCATGCGTATTATTGAAAAAAAAACCTTGACTCTTTATGCACCGTTTTTTTCGAATTTTTAATGCCCCAGCACTTTTTTTCCTGGTTTTGATGCTCTCGCTAAGTGTTTTCTCCTCCTGCTCCCCGACGCGTAAGATACGGACACAAAACATCAACCTTGTAGTACAAACCGCCAAATCGTTTCACGGAACCCCTTACCGGTACGGGGGTACGACCCGGTCGGGAATGGACTGTTCCGCGCTGGTGTTCCACTCCTTCAAAAGCGTGGGGATAACCATGCCCAGGACCACCGAGGCACAAAGTAAAATAGGGAAAAAAGTCTCTGTAAATAATCTGGAAAAGGGGGATGTGGTTTTTTTCGCCACAGGCAAAAGACGAAGAAAGGTCACCCATGCAGGCATTGTCACCTCCAAAAGCCGGGGCAGTGTCCAATTTATCCATGCTTCTACTTCTCTTGGCGTCACTGAAGACAATATCCGTTCCCGGTATTGGTCACAAAGACTGCTGAGGGCAAGACGGATTTTTTGATTGTTTCAATTACCCCGGTTGTTTTTTCTAAATTATCCGTTCCTTGGGATTAAATTTTAAAACATCCTTTGGTATTAACCTTAATGTGTTAATTTTGCACTCGATTTAGAGGTTTCACAATAAGCAACAAAAATGGCGAATACTGGTAAGATAGTTCAGGTAATCGGTCCCGTGGTGGATGTGTCGTTTGAGGGGGGGAAATTACCCAATATTCTGGATGCACTTGAAGTAAAAAAGGACAATGACCAGCATGTTATCCTGGAAGTGCAGCAACACTTAGGGGAAAACAGGGTAAGGACAATTGCCATGGACTCATCTGAAGGCATGGTAAGGGGAATGGAGGTCGCTGACCTGGGAGCCCCGATTTCTGTGCCCACCGGAGACGGCATCAAAGGCCGGTTGTTCAATGTGGTTGGCGAAGCCATTGACGGACTTCCACAGCCGGTGAGCGAGAGGCGGCTCCCCATTCACAGGGCCGCTCCAAAATTTGAGGACCTTTCCACATCGACCGAAATATTGTATACCGGCATCAAGGTCATTGACTTGATCGAACCCTATGCCAAAGGAGGAAAAATCGGTCTGTTTGGAGGAGCTGGTGTGGGTAAAACCGTTTTGATCCAGGAGCTTATCAACAATATCGCAAAAGCATATTCAGGCCTGTCCGTATTTGCCGGGGTAGGGGAAAGAACCCGTGAGGGAAATGATCTTTTGAGGGAGATGATCGAGTCCGGAATTGTTACCTATGGGGAGGATTTCGTGCAATCCCTGGAATCTGAAGGAGGGTGGGACCTTTCGAAGGTGGACCTCAAAGACCTGGAAGATTCCAAAGCCACCTTTGTATTTGGACAGATGAACGAGCCTCCCGGAGCCCGTGCAAGGGTAGCCTTGACAGGCCTCACCTTGGCGGAATATTATCGGGACGGGGACGGAGAAGGTGCCGGCAGGGACATTCTGTTCTTTATCGACAACATTTTCCGCTTTACCCAGGCGGGTTCTGAGGTATCCGCGCTCCTGGGCCGTATGCCTTCCGCGGTGGGTTACCAGCCCACACTGGCCACAGAGATGGGGGTGATGCAGGAAAGGATTACTTCCACCAAGCACGGCTCCATCACCTCAGTGCAGGCAGTGTATGTTCCCGCTGATGACTTAACTGACCCGGCTCCTGCTACCACCTTTGCGCACTTGGACGCCACTACGGTACTTTCCCGTAAAATCGCCGAACTTGGCATTTACCCTGCGGTGGATCCTCTCGACTCTACTTCAAGGATACTTTCACCGGAAATTCTCGGAGAGGAGCACTACAACTGTGCGACCAACGTAAAGGAGATCTTACAGCGATATAAGGAGCTTCAGGATATTATCGCCATTCTTGGTATGGAAGAACTTTCCGATGAGGACAAGCTGGTCGTGTCAAGGGCAAGAAGAATTCAGCGGTTTTTGTCGCAGCCGTTTCATGTTGCGGAGCAATTTACGGGGCTGAAGGGTGTTTTGGTCGATATCAAAGATACCATCAAAGGTTTCAATATGATTATGAACGGGGAGCTGGACCATCTTCCCGAAGCGGCATTCAATTTGGTGGGAAGCATTGAGGATGCGATCGCCAAAGGAGAGAAAATGCTGGCAGAAGTCAAATAAATATCCTATGAATTTTCCCCGGAACAAGTTCTGGGGAAGCCGCCGTAAAACTACTTGTGTATGTTCTTAGAAATAATAACTCCGGATAAAAAAGTTTTTCAGGGAGAGGTGACTGAGGCCAGTTTTCCGGGGGCTGAAGGTTCTTTCCAGGTGCTTAAAAACCATGCGCCCATTGTCTCTGCCCTGGCAGAAGGCGTGGTTTCATTTACCACCGGAGACAGAAGAATATCCCTTACCATCAACGGTGGTGTTGTGGAAGTAAAAGACAACAGGATTGTAGTATTGGCGGAAAAGGCCACGGAATAGATTAATTCCAAAAATAACATATAAAGAAGAGCGGACTCCACGGGGTCCGCTCTTTGCGTTTAAAGGCTATAAGCCTCCGGTATTGTCATCTATACGACCGTTGATGGCAGGAAGATCTACCACGGATTATTGAATGCTGGCAGAGCCAAGCAACAGATAAAGCCCGGCAGCCAAAGCGGCTCCGATAACAGGTCCCATAATCGGCACCCAACTGTAGCCCCAGTCACTTCCTCCCTTGCCTTTGATGGGCAACAGATGATGCATGATCCTAGGGCCCAAATCTCTTGCGGGATTAATGGCATACCCTGTTGTTCCGCCCAGAGACAAACCGATTACCCACACCAGAAACGCCACCGGCAAAGCGCCCAGCGAGCCGAGTCCTATGGGCGTGCCGGAGCCGTCGTCTATCCTGGGTTCGGTGGAATAGAGAATGACGATGATCAGCACAAATGTCCCGATGATCTCGGAAAAAAGATTGGAGGGCAGGTTGCGGATAGCCGGCACGGTTCCAAAAGGTGCGAATTTTAACCCCGGATCCTCGGTAATATCAAAATGATCCTTGTAGATCAACCAGGCAACGGTGGATCCCAACATAGCGCCCAGGGTTTGGGCGAGGATGTAGAAAGGTACCAGTGCCCATTCGAAGTCTCCCGCCACGGCAAGTCCGATACTCACGGCGGGGTTGATGTGCGCGCCGCTGTATGGACCTGCCACCACGACCGCAATAAACACCCCCAGGGCCCATGCGGTGGTAATGACCATCCACCCGCCTTCGTTGCCTTTGGTCTTGTTCAATACCACATTGGCGACTACCCCGGAACCCATGGCAATCAATAAGGCAGTGCCTACAAATTCTGCTACAAAAATGTTCATGCTTAGTCTATCCAGTTTTTAGCTCTTTCCACTGCTTTGTGCCAATAATGAAGCTGTTGCTTTACCTGCTCCGGGTCCATCTTCGGCTTAAAAACTCTTTCAGTTTCCGAGAGCTCGTATA
>DATGOS010000454.1:0-5384 GCA_035305725.1 Cyclobacteriaceae bacterium | reverse complement strand
GTGGATGATCCCCATGACAACCCCAGCATTGCCATGGATGGTCAGGGGTACATCTGGGTATTTGTCAGTGGTCGGGGGCGGAGCCGTCCGGGATTTAAATACAGAAGCACCAAACCCTATGACATTGAGTCCTTTGAGCAGATCACGGAAGAAGAGATGACCTATCCCCAGCCAAAATATATTCCGGGCAAGGGTTTTCTTCACCTTTTTACCAAATATACCGGGGTAAGGGAGCTTTATTTTGAAACCAGCCCCGATGGCCGCACCTGGACTGAAGATCAAAAGCTGGTGGGAATTAGAAGAGAAGGGGACAAGAACGGCGGACACTACCAAATCAGCGGGCAAGACGGTGAAAAGGTGGTGTTTTTCTTCAACTGGCATCCCAACGGCAATGTCGATCTGCGAACCAACATATATTATCTTCAAACCATAGACTTTGGGGATACCTGGACCACCGTGGACCGGAGAGAGGTGGAGATTCCCGTTAACGAGGTGGACACACCCGCCCTGGTCAGGGATTTTTTTAGTGAGGGAAGGAATGTATATATTAAAGATGTCAATTTTGACGAAAATGGAAACCCTATTGCCCTTTACCTTGTGGGGAAAGGGCATGAACCCGGTCCCATGAACGGCCCACGGGAATGGTTTGTGCTTTATTGGAACGGCAATGCCTGGGAACACCACAAAATTACAGATTCGGACCAGAACTACGACACGGGCAGCCTTTTTGTCAATGGAAATGAATGGACCGTAATTGCTCCCACCGAAGACAGCCCGCAACTCTGGGGCGCCGGTGGGGAAGTCGTGATGTGGAAAAGCCTGGACAAAGGAAAAACCTGGAACAGGAAGAAACAACTGACCAAAAACAGCTCACATAACCATAATTATATCCGAATGGTGGTGAACGGGAAAGATCCGTTTTATTATTTCTGGGCAGACGGGAATCCGGACCGGCTCAGCCAGTCTTTTTTGTACTACGGGGACAGCAAAGGAAGGGTGTGGAAACTTCCCTATACCATGGAGGGTGAGTCGGAAAAACCAAGACGGGTGAGAAAGCCCTGGTTTTAGTACAAAGTCCCACATCAGGTACAGGTATCTTAAAAAAAAATCCTTATTTTGGACAGTTATACACTAAACCTGCACACCAGTGATATGAAGCCAAAAGTTTTTTTAACCCGTGAACTTCCTCCCAAAGCTATGGAGCGACTAAGGCAGGAGACAGTGCTTGAAGTGAATCCTGACGACAGGATTTTGACCAAAGAAGAACTTATTCAAGGAGTAAAAGGCAAGGATGGACTGCTTTGTCTTTTAACCGACCAGATTGACGACGAGGTCTTTTCGGCCAATCCGGATTTGAAAGTCGTGGCCAATTATGCGGTGGGATACGACAATATAGACGTGGAGGCGGCCACGCGCAGGGGTATTCCCGTTTCCAATACGCCGGGTGTGCTGACGGAGGCCTCTGCCGATTTGGCCTTTGCGCTGATCATGGCGGCAGCCCGAAGGACCGCGGAGGCGGATAAATTTGTCCGTACTGGTACATGGGAGGGCTGGGGCCCGTTACAGTTGCTGGGGGTTGACGTCCACGGGGCCACGTTGGGCATCATAGGCCTGGGAAGAATCGGAAAGGCGGTGCTGCGGAGGGCGAAGGGGTTTGACATGAAGATATGTTACTGGAACAGGACACGGCTATCGGAGCAGGAGGAACGGGATATGGATCTGCAATATCTTCCGATGGACGCGCTTCTTCAAACCGCGGACTTCGTCTCTTTGCATGTGGCTTTTACTCCCGATACCGAGCATTTGATTGGTGTCAGGGAGCTGGAGATGATGAAACCAGAGGCAATTCTCATCAATACTTCCCGGGGCGCCGTGGTGGATGAAAAAGCCCTGGTCCGGGCGCTGAAAGAGGGTCAAATCCGTGGTGCAGGTTTGGATGTTTATGAAAACGAACCGAAGATTGAACCGGAATTGCTGGAGATGGACCAGGTGGTGCTGCTTCCCCATCTGGGAAGTGCCACGGTGGCTACCCGGACAAAAATGGCTATGGTGGCCATAGACAGCTTGTTGGCCGTATTGCACGGAAGAGAAGCAAGCAATCTTATCAATGAGGAAGTGTATTCTCAGAATCGATAGCTGGGGAACAAAACGGCCTTAAGCAATTCAAATCCCTTATGCCCTATAATATTATGACAAAGTATCGTAACAAATTAATCCACTTTTATTATTCCGGTTTCCAAAGTATCTTTAGGTACTTAAAGCCAGGGAATCTGGGTTGTGGTATTAAAATATTGTCATGGCATATTCAAAAGAAGACATCATTCAACAGTTGAAGGAACTTAAGCCAATTCTTCAAAAAAAATATCCCATAAGCGAACTGGCCCTATTCGGGTCTTATGCGCGGGGGGACAACAATGAAACGAGTGATATTGATATTCTGGTGGATTTTGATGGTGTCATTGGATTGGGTTTTTTTCAACTTGCCAATGAATTGGAAGATGCCCTAGGTAATAAAGTAGATTTGGTTTCGAAAAACGGAATTAAACCGCACTATTTACCATATCTGGAGGAAAGTATGATTCAAATATGAGCGGAAGGATGACGCATCTTTGGCTACAGGATATTGCTGAAGCCATTCAACATGTTCTAGATTTCACCTCAGAATTTGACTATGATGCTTTTTCGAAGAATATTCAGACAAAACACGCCGTGTTTCACAATTTTACAGTTATTGGTGAAGCCGCATCAAAAATCCCTTCCGAATACAAAAACTTGCATCCTGAGGTAGCCTGGCGCGAAATAAAAAGCTTTAGAAATTATGTTGTCCACGAGTATTTTGGCTTGGATGATCGCATTGTTTGGAATATTATTCAGGCAGACTTGACGCGGCTTCTTGGCTTATTTAAAACTTTATTAGAGAAAGAAAATAGAAAATGAAGTATAAAATCAATTTTTCTACCTGGCTAAAGATGACTGTGTTTCTATTGAGCTCCTCAGCTTGTGTAATGCCGCTCCATGCCCAGACCGAAGGGGAGAATTTTAAATGGGTTGATATCAAAACGCTCGGCGTGGAGGGAAAGGGATGGGAGGATGCGACTGATTATTTTGGCAGGCTGCCCGCCAAGGCGGAGGCTACGGTCCCACCGCCGGTTTGGCGGCTGAGTAAACACACTTCCGGTATGTATGTCAGGTTCAAAACAGACGCCAGCTCCCTGAAAGTTAGGTGGAACCTCACCGGCAAAAACCTTTCAATGACGCATTTTGCCGCTACGGGTGTAAGCGGGGTCGATTTGTATGTAAATACCGGGGAAAAGAACTGGCATTGGCTTTCCGTAGGCAGGCCCGAAAAATTTCCGGACAATGAGGCTACTTTTTTTGAAGGGGTAGAGGCAAAGGAGCGGGAGTACCTGCTATATCTGCCGCTGTACAATGGTATTGAAAGCTTGATGATCGGTGTTCCCGGGGAGGCTGATCTTCGTGTAGCGGAAACCGACGGCAAAAAGCCGATTGTTTTTTATGGCACTTCGATCACCCAGGGTGGATGTGCTTCAAGGCCTGGTATGTCGACCACGGCCATTTTGAGCAGGATGCTGGACAGGGAAATCATCAATTTGGGCTTTTCGGGAAGTGGCAAGATGGAACCGGAGTTAGCCCACCTGCTGGCAGAACTTGACCCATCCATTTATTATCTGGATTGTCTGCCCAACATGACCCCTGAACAAGTGAGCGAAAGGGTGGGGCCCTTCGTTAAGATCCTTAGGGAACGGCATCCTTTGACTCCCATAGTGTTGGCCGAAGGCGTAACCTATGATAATGCATTTTTCATCGATTCAAGAAACCGGAGAAATGTCGACAGCCGGAAGGCACTGAGGGAGGCTTATGAAAATTTGTTGAAAGACGGAGTACAAAATATCTTCTATCAGATAGGAGAGGGGCAGTTGGGATTTGACGGAGAGGGAACCGTGGATGGTACACATCCCACAGACCTGGGATTTTGGAGGCAGGCACAGGCTTATTTTCCCCTGCTTGCATCTATTTTCGAAAAAGAAAATTCACGGTAGATATGCGTATATTGTTTTTGCTCATGATGCTTGGAGGTTTAGGCAATGAGGTCTCTGCTCAGCGTGAGGCCAATTATGATGAAGCAAAAGTTCCGGATTATGCGTTACCGGAAATTTTGGTTGACCTGCAGGGTAATGCGGTGACAAATCCCTCCCAATGGGGGAATCGCAGGGCGGAAATTTTGGCCATGTTTGAAAGCAGTGTCTACGGCAAGACCCCGAAAGATCCGGTCGAAGTATCTTATCGGATTCACAAATCAAGAAACGATGCTTTGGGAGGAATCGCTGTTCAAAAAGAGGTGATCGCCACCTTCCGGAAAGGCAGTGCCAGCAGGGAAATGAACATCCTTATTTTCCTGCCAAAAAACGTTCAGGGTAAGGTTCCTGTTTTTTTAGGATTGAACTTCAACGGCAACCATACCATACATGCGGATACGTCCATCACATTAACCGGTTACTGGGTGCGGAACAAGGAAACTCAGCATAAGGCGACGGAGGCTTCACGGGGGATGAATGCCAGCAGATGGGCCATTGAAGAAATTATAAGGAGGGGGTATGCCGTGGCCACGGTGTACTGCGGTGATTTGGACCCGGATTATGATGACGGCTTTCAAAACGGAATTCATCCCCTGTTTTATAAAAGCGGACAGACCAGGCCTGAGCCGGACGAATGGGGGACCATCGGCGCCTGGGCATGGGGCCTAAGCAGGGTGATGGATTATTTTGAACAGGATCCTGATATAGATCACAAAAAAGTTGCCGTCCTGGGGCATTCCAGGTTGGGTAAGGCCGCTTTATGGGCGGGAGCCCAGGACACGCGGTTTGCCGTGGTCATCTCCAACAATTCCGGATGCGGCGGCAGTGCCTTGTCCAGGAGGAAATTTGGTGAAACCGTCAGGATTATCAATACCTCCTTTCCCCATTGGTTCTGCGAAAATTTTAAAGAATTCAATGACCGGGAAGAGCAGGTTCCGGTGGACCAGCACATGTTGCTGGCGCTCATTGCGCCGAGGTCCCTTTATGTGGCAAGTGCGGAGGAGGACTTATGGGCCGACCCAAAAGGAGAGTTTTTGTCCCTACACCATGCGGGAGCGGCCTATGGTCTTTTTGGATACGGCGGTATTGAGCAGAAGCCGGCGGTAAATAATCCTGTAGTGAATGGTAAGTTGGGCTATCATATACGAAGCGGAAAGCATGATGTCACCAGGTATGACTGGGACAGGTACATAGAATTTGTTGACCATCAGTTAGGGACACCGTAAAGGGAACTGCAATGAATAAAAAATTTTGCAGGTTTAAATATTCATTGTACTTTTAAGTCTC
>DATGOS010000453.1:0-2286 GCA_035305725.1 Cyclobacteriaceae bacterium | reverse complement strand
AACCTCCGGTTAAGATCACCAGTCTACGGGTTTTGAAGAGTTCTTCGAGCAGGGCCACCGCTTCAGCTTCGAATTTGCCAACATTATAATCGTCCGTAATGGATATATTGTTGATAAAAAAGTGTTTTATTTGGATCCGGTCTTCCGGACTGGGTTTAGCCGTTCCTATTTCCATTTCCTGAAAAAATTGTCTGCTATCGGCAGAAACTATGAAAGTATTAAATTTTTTAGCTAGATTTATGCACAAATCCGTTTTCCCAACAGCGGTAGGTCCTGCAACGATTAAAAGGGTGTTATTATTTTTTGACAATAGAAAACCGATTATCTGCCTTTTAGAGGGTCAAAATTAAGGATTATAGCGTGATGAAAAACAAAAAAGTCTTAATTGTAGACGATAATGCACTAAACCGTAAAGTTTTTGAAAACATTATTGGATACAGCTTCTTTTTTGAAGTGGCGGCAAACGGCCTGGACGCTTTGGAGAAAATCAGGAATACATCTTTTGACATAATCTTAATGGACATCCAGATGCCGAAACTTGACGGGATTTCCGCCCTGAAGATCATCCGGGAGGATCAGCTCAGCGATGCGCCGGTCCTTGCCATTTCGGCGTATTCCAGTCCCAACGACAGGGATTATTTTCTGTCCCTGGGTTTTGATGATTTTTTGGCAAAGCCAGTAAGGCCAAAAGACCTGCTGCAGGCTATCCAGCATCATACGCATTTGCCCTCCGTGCCGGCGGAAGGCGAACACGCCGCCCGCATGGGGGTAGATTTAGACGAAGCCATTATTTCCCAGTTGTTGAAATACAATTCCACTGAAAATATCAGGACAGTCTATCTGGACTTTTTGGAAGAAGCCGAACGCCTTATAGAAGAAATCAAATATTTTATAGAAAATAAGAGGTACAATGAAATCGGAGAAAAAATTCATATATTGAAAGGCAACTCGGGAACATTGGGTGCTCAAAACCTATATTATTCAAGTTCTTCTTTTGAAGACAAAATAAAACTTTCTGAATTTGAAGGCATTAAAGAAGCCTATTTCCTTCTCGAAAAGCATTTAAACAATTTTCGTAATAATCTCAGGGATCAAAAAATATTTAACCTATGACAGACCAGAAAAAAATCCTCGTAGCTGAAGACAGCTCCGTGATCATAAACCTTACAAGAAATGTACTGGCATTTGAAAAATATCAGATCATCTCAGTCAAAAACGGAAAACAGGTATTGGACAAACTGCAAAAGGACGACTATGATTTGATACTTATGGATATCAACATGCCGGTAATGGATGGCATTGAATGCACCAAGGCCATACGTTCTCTGGAGGATTCGAACAAATCCAATGTCCCGATTGTTGCCATTACAGGAAATTATAAAAACTATACCCTGGATGATTTTAAAAAGGTAGGCATAAATGATTACCTTCAGAAACCTTTGGATTATGACCTGCTCCTTTCGACGGTTAAAAAATTCGTGAACAAGTAAAAATGGCCCTGAAGTACAGCAAAAAATATCTGGACAAAATTGAAAACCTTTTTGCGGCTTCCGATTATATATTAAGGTACGAAAAAGGGAATTTTAAATCCGGGTACTGCATTCTTAAGGACAGCAAAGTAGTGGTGGTCAACAAGTACTTCCCCATAGAAGGAAAAGTAAGCGCACTGATAGACATCTTGAAAGAGCTGCGTTTCGATCCAAAAGATTTTAGCCAAAAAGCCAACCAGGAACTGTTATTGGAAATTCAACAAACCGAACTGAAGCTTTGAAGATTACATTTTTAGGGACCGGAACATCCCAGGGGGTGCCGGTTATTGGATGTAACTGCGAGGTTTGCAGGTCCCTGGACTTTAGAGACAAGCGGTTGAGGTCCTCCGTGCACATTGAGGTAGACAACAAAAGCCTTGTGATTGACACCGGACCGGATTTCAGACAACAGATGCTCAGGGAGGGAATTCTGCAGTTGGACGGGGTAATTTACACCCACGAACACAAAGACCACACGGCCGGTCTGGATGACGTCAGGCCTTTTAATTTTTTACAGGGGGAGCATCTCCCCATCTTTGGCCAGCCGAAGGTACTTGAACAGATAAAGAGGGAATTTGCTTATATTTTTTCCGAGCACCAATATCCGGGAATTCCGAGAATCAACGATTTTCCCATTGAAAACAAACCGTTCGAGGCACTTGGAATTCCTATCGTGCCTATCGAGGTGATGCACCACCGACTCCCCGTATTCGGATACAGGATTGGAGACTTTACTTATATTACGGACGCAAAATAC
>DATGOS010000452.1:0-8879 GCA_035305725.1 Cyclobacteriaceae bacterium | reverse complement strand
ATAGTAGATAAGTTTGGAATTAAATTATAACCCTTAATTTTGTAAAAAAAATTTTTTATCATGAAAAAAATCATACTATCGACATTAATAGTTGGGGCCTTGGCATTTGGTGCCCATGCTCAGGATGGCTTTAACAAATGGTCTATCGATGTTAATGGAGGGTTCAACAAACCAATGGCTCCCATGACACCAGGTTATTATGCACCTACGTTAAACCTAGGACATGTTGACCTTGGGATAAGGTATATGTTAAATGAGAAATTCGGTGCGAAATTAGATTATGGTTTCGGCAAATTCGTGAACGCAGAGGACACGGACAATTACGCTACTTTTGAAACAAATTACTACAGAATAAACCTTCAGGGTGTGGCCAACCTGGGAAGGATAATGAGTTGGGAAACCTTTACCAGAAGGGTTAATTTACTTGCCCATGCCGGTGCGGGTATCGGAAGGGTTACTCCCAAAGAAAATGGCCAGGTAAGTACCTGGATTGATCACGAGGACAATGTGTACAACTTCATCGTTGGGTTGACCGGACAGGTAAAACTGGGTAACCGTGTGGCGTTGAACGGTGACATTAGCACCATCATCAACGGCCGCCAGGAAGTTTCCTTTGACGGTGCCAGGGCTATCCACGCGGAAGGTGGTGAATACAACGGCCATTATGGCGCCAACGCTGTTTGGTGGACCGGTACACTGGGACTTTCATTTTATCTAGGAGGAGGTTCCAACCATGCTGACTGGCATATCAGAGACGACATGTATGCTACCAAAGCAGAACTGGCCAGCCAAATCGGAGAAATTAGAGATATGCTGAAGGATTCTGACGGTGATGGTATTCCTGACTACCTGGATAAAGAGCCCAATACACCATCCGGAGCAAGGGTCGATTCCCAAGGTAGAACCATGGATTCTGACGGAGACGGTATTCCTGACCATTCTGACGACTGTCCGTTTGTTCCTGGTCCTGCATCCGGAAACGGTTGTCCTCCAGATGATACAGTGGATCAAATAGACTACTTCAGACAAGCACTGAACGATGGTTATGTAAACGTATACTTCGCCTTTGACAGTGACCGTCCATTGGGATACTCCGCGTCAGCTGCAAATTATGTAGCCAACTTCATGAAGAAAAACCCCGGTGTTAGCATAGAAATTAAGGGTTATGCGGATGAAATCGGACCTGAAGACTACAATATCAAACTGTCTGAAAGAAGAGCAAGATCCGTATACAACATCATTGTTGCGGCAGGTATCGATGCTTCCAGGTTGTCTTACCGAGGGTATGGAGAAGATACCGGCGTGGACAGGACTTCGCCTGAAGCCAGACAATTGGCAAGAAGAACAAGCTTTGAAGTACAATAAGCCGACACTTAGTTAGAAATTATAAACCCGGTCTTTATAGACCGGGTTTTTTTCGTTAAATCAAATTACATGTTCGTATTAAACCAGCAGAAATCGGTGGGTAGCCAGTTTTTGGCGGAACTGCGGGACATTACCATACAGCACGACAGGCTCAGGTTCAGAAGAAACCTGGAAAGGCTTGGTGAGATCATGGCATACGAGATATCCCGGGATTTGGAGTATACCTCCAGCACCATAAACACGCCCCTCAAAGCAACCCAGGTAGATGTTATTGCAAAACAACCGGTGGTCATTTCAGTGCTAAGGGCTGCGGTTCCTTTTTTTCAGGGCTTCGTCAACTATTTTGACCGGGCGGACTGCGGTTTTATCGGGGCTTTTAGAAATGAGGCTAATGAGCACAAGACAGAGATTGATGTCAACCTCGGGTATGTCGTTGCGCCCGATATTGAGGGGAAAGAAATAATCCTGGTAGATCCGATGCTGGCTACCGGAAAATCCCTGGTGGCGGGATTGGAGCGTCTGTTATCCGCCGGTCTGCCCTCCCGGATTCACATTGCTTCAGTGATCGCCGCGCCGGAAGGAATAGCCCATGTGAAGGAGTTTTTAAAAGAGCCTTATAAAATCTGGACCTGTGCCCTGGATGGACGGCTGGATACCCGCTTTTTCATTGTTCCCGGGTTAGGGGATGCCGGAGATTTGGCTTATGGGCCCAAGCAATAGCGGTTTGCCGTGGCCTGTTTTTCGAACATTATCACTATTAGTGGACAATTCCTGACATGTTTCCTTCCTTCTTGTTTCCTGAAGTGCTGCTGCTATGGTCATTCCCCTCTATGATTGAATACATTTTAACTTTTTTGGGCATATACTTCCTGGCCCTGTTTAAGTTTATCGCCGGACCGGTTTTGGGCCATGCGGCGGGATATTCGCTGATAGAAATCATGGCGGTGACCGTAGCGGGCATGATGAGCAGTGTCATTATTTTTACCTATCTGGGCACTTGGGTAAAGAAACAATGGGATATCAGGATTACGGCCAAAAGGAAACGCTTTACCAAAAAATCCCGGAGGATGATTAAAATATGGCAGAAAACCGGCACGGTGGGTGTTGCGTTTTTAACCCCATTGCTGTTAACGCCCATCGGGGGGACAATCATCCTCACAACCTTTGGGGTGGACCGACGAAAAATCATTGGCTACATGTTGGTCAGTGCCATTTGGTGGTCCTTTGTTTTTGGCATTTCCATTGAAAGGTTATTGGAAATCGCCGTGGTGAGAGATTTACTCCTCTGAAGGCTCTTCCGGAAGAATTTCAATGTCCTGGATCAATACCCTTTTTGAAATTTGTTGGCCGGTCAAAGTTGCCGCCAATCCCCCCAAAGCGGTTTCTTTGTAGCGGCTTTCCATACTTGATCCGACCTCGGCCATCGCCTGAACACATTCGTCAACCGGTATTACGGCGCTCACATTGGCCAGTGCAATTTGTGCCGAACTGTTGGCTATGGCCGCGGCACTTGCGTTTCTCACCACACAGGGGATTTCCACCAATCCCGCCACCGGATCACATACCAGACCGAGCATACATTGTATGGTAATGGCCACGGCGTTGAATACCTGGTCGATATGCCCGTCAAGGCAGAATACTATCGCTCCGGACGCCATGGCGGCGGCCGCTCCGGTCTCCGCCTGGCATCCGCCTACCGCACCGGAAATACTCGCATTTCGTTCTATGATCAAACCTATTCCCGCCCCGACCAACAGGCCTTCCAGGATCTGCTTGTCTTCCAGTTGATGGATTTCCTGCAACGTGTACAGCGTTCCAGGCAGGATACCCGAGGCACCCGCGGTAGGCGCGGCTACCACTCTCCCCATACAGGAATTTACTTCTTTTGCAGCCAGTGCCCTGGATATCAGCTTCTGGAATTCGGGAGAAAGAACCGGTTTGGGATGTTGGTATACTTTTTTTGCACCGTTGTTGATCATGCCGGACCTTGAAGTCATATCTTCGCGCAGCCCAACTTCCACAGCATCTTTCATCACTCTGTAGGCTTTGTCCAGGCCCGCCCAAATGGCTGCTTCGCTAGCGCCTTTTTGGGATATTTCATATTGCAGCACCGGCTCATAAAGCTTGAGATTGTTTTCGCTACAGTAGGCTTTCCAACCTACAAAATCTTCAAATAAATAACTCATAATCTTTCAATTCATAAACTGCTATCCACTTTTCCCGTGGCTTGAAGAAATATCTGGATATCCTCCGGAGTGACGTAGATTCCCTGAACGTCCAGTTGGGGATTCACCACCTGGAATGTCCCTAAACCCGTGCTGATGCCACCCAGGTTCTGAAGTTCCGCCCGGGCTCCCGCAACATAGTCCTCGATGGGATACACCGCATGTTTTTTTATCCCGTCCCGAATCTGTCCCCGTTTGAACCAGATGGAGATACTGGCCAGAATGTTTTTGGTGCTAATATCGAAATCAACATCCTCGAAGACTATAGACATGCTTTCCCTGTCATAAGCGGGTCTGCCTACCAGATTAAGTTCTCCCTTTAGGTCCTTTTTAGCCCCACGTTTCAAAGTGAATTCCACCTTTACAAGTGCCTTTTCTCCATAGCTTTGCGTGTTGATTTGGTTCGGAATCAACAGGTTGTTGTTTTTTAGTTTTATAGGCTTGTCCACCAGTTCCTGTGTAAGGAATTGGTCGATGCTTTTGTAGCTGACCGTCAGGGGCAGGGTCAGGTCTATCTGGTTGATCGTATCGTTACTTGGACCCAGCGCCGGAGGCGGGCCAGGACGGATATCCGGTTTTTCACCCACTTGAGTGACTACCTCCCCCTCAAGACCAATGTTCAGCTTAAGTTTCTGGTCGGATGTGATTTGGTTGTTAATTTTTATTTGTTGGGGGATGGTGTAGATAAACAGATCCACAGCGCCGCGCTCAATTTTCAAGGGCTTTGCAAATGCCTCCCAGGTGTTGTTGATCAGGTTTTTCAAGCTAATTCCTGAAGCACCGCCCGCATTAAGTTGGCTGTTGAGGATTTTTTCTATTCGGGGCCGTACGATAGGATCCAAATCCACCTCATAACCGAGCAGTTGGTACTTCATAGACCTTCCCCAACTTTCGATCCTGATGTTGTTGAGGTTGACTTCCCAGTCCTCTCCGATCTCCGGGGAAAAACTTATTTCCGGCGCCAAACTTTCATTATAGGGGATGGAAGTGGAAATCATTTGACCGAACAGCTTTTTTTGAAAATCCAGATTGCCCTCCAACCGCAAGGGGAGTTTTATTTTCAGGCTGTTGGTCCCCTGTGCGGAAAGTCCGATTTTGCCCGTCCTGAAAATCTGGATATCCGCAAGAAAGTCATTTCCTACCGGCAGACCTTTTTCCGCGTAAAGCAGATCTTTTAAACCCTGGTTGAGCTGTGTCTCCAGATACGAAAGCGGAATTTCAAGGGGGACATTTATGCTTGAATGAGCTTTGGGAACCGAAACAGTGTCGCCGGAAGAAAATGATCTGTTCGGATCGATGCTTTTGCAGGAAGCCACCGTAAAGAAAACAAACAGGACTATAAGGCTTTGGAATTTCATTCAGCAAACAGTTCAGGTATCCACTAATAACTGCTAATTGCCTTTTTTAGTTTATGATTTTAGTAAAGAAGCCGGTCGCGAATTGTCTTTATGATTTTAAATTTTGGTTTCTCTGAAGCGAACCGAAGAACCGAATTTTAAGTTGTCTTGTTTCATTTCAGTAAACACAGAAATTATGCATTATAGTAAACTGGACCATGTGTCCCAGCTCGAGACGATCAAGGAAGAAAGTATTGAGAAACCCGTCCTGATCTTTAAACACTCCACGCGCTGCTCCATCAGTGCGATGGCCTGGAACCGCCTTACCAGGAACTGGAAGGAGGAAGACAATGAAAAGATAAAGCCATATTATTTGGACTTGATTACTTACAGGGAAATTTCCAATGCCGTTGAGGAGCAGTTCGGCGTCAGGCACCAGTCGCCCCAGGTGATCATTGTGAAGGGTGGGCATGCTACCTATAACAGCAGCCATATGGGTATCGATTATCAGGAAATCCTGGACCAGGCTAAGTAGCTGCGGTGCTGCTCATCAAAGTGGGCAGCATCATTTTTTTTGGTGCCGCGACAGACTTTTTGGTTTTGCGGTGGGACGGGTGTAGGCAATCGTGAATTATTTCAGAGAAAACTTTTTTTGGCAAAGAGATTGCAGGTTGCACAAAAAAGAAGGTTTTTGAACATTCCCGAAAGGTATTGTAAACAATCTTATCCTTACCCACTCGCCGGGACTCCATCATCCCGGGGCTGTCGGGGATTGTTTTTGATGCGGTATTTGAAAATTTTACAATTGGTAAAATGTTATTTACATACAAAAAATTGTTTTATAAAATTTTCAAAGTATCTTTGTATGGTAAAAATATAATTAACTTTTAAGGATATGGATAGTACTTTTACACAACGGAGAGAACGGATCATTAAGCCTCCCCATACGCCAATAATAAGGGATTCCTCCGAGGTGTTCGGCAAACGGGTTTTTGATTTGATTTTTGCTTTGTTCGCATTGGTATTTATTTGTTCCTGGCTGTTTCCGATAATTGCCGTAGCCATAAAGTTTACTTCCAAAGGACCGGTTTTTTTCAAACAGCTCAGGCATGGCAAAGACAATGTACCCTTCTATTGTTATAAATTCCGGACAATGAGGGTAAACAATGAAGCGGATATCCTGCAGGCGGTAAAGAACGACAAAAGGATTACAGCAGTAGGACGGTTTCTTAGAAGGACGAGTTTGGATGAACTTCCCCAAATCATTAACGTGATCTCAGGGGAAATGTCCATCGTGGGCCCACGGCCCCACGCGGTTCCCATGAATGAAGTCTTTTCCAAAGAGATTGACAATTTCATGTTCAGGCATGCCGTAAAACCCGGTATTACGGGACTGGCGCAATGCAAGGGCTATAGAGGAGAAATTAAGGATTTTTTCGATATATACTCCCGGTACAAACTGGATATGTTCTACGTCAAAAAATGGTGTTTCTATTTTGACTTTATCATAATCGTCCAAACCCTGGCGACCATCTGGATAAAAAATGAAAAAGCATATTGACTTGGTAGCGGCGATGTTCCTCAGCGATAAACAATATTCCGGAGGTAGTCGATGATCATAAGATTAAAGTAAATCAAAAAGCAACAAACAATCTGTTCAAAAAATAAATAAGCAACCTGATTCCACAATACGGCTCTTTTACCACAAATAAAAAACTGACTTTAGGCTAAGTTAAAGTTTTGGAGTATTTTTGAATGTTTTACCAACAACCTAACAGGTAGACATTCAGATGATAAGGCTCCAAAGCCTGGTCAGGCACCGGGCGGGTGTTTGCTGCATGAGACGGGCCGCATAGGTAATGTATGGCTTCAAACCCCGGCTGGGAATGAATGTGCTGCTTATTTTAAATAGTTAAAATCTATATGAATTTATTACGATTGCACTTGTTATTGGTATTGTTGATGTTTACAAGTTGCGCGAAGAGGAACCTAGTTTATTTCAGTGATATTGAGTCCCATGCAAACTACTCCGTAAAGGTGCCCGAAATGGTGGAGCCCAGAATCCAAACCGATGATTTACTAAGCATCACCGTAACCAGCCTCAGCCCCGAATCAAACCTGTTGTTTAATGCCGGGGTGTTGAATGCGGAGGGAAACAGGATAAATACGGGCACCGGAATGCTTAACGAGGGATATTTGGTAGACAAAAACGGCGAGATAAATTTTCCGGTGTTGGGCAAGGTAAGGCTGGCGGGATTCACAAAGCCGGAGGCTGTGCGGGAAATGACCATCCGGCTCGAAGAATATGTGAAGGATCCCATCGTGAACATCCGCTTTATGAATTTCAAGATCACGGTAATCGGAGAAGTGAACAGTCCTTCCACATTTACCGTGGCTACAGAGAAGATAAACATACTGGAAGCTTTGGGCCTTGCCGGGGATATGACACCCTTTGGAAAAAGGGAAAACGTACTGGTCATCAGGGAGCAGGGAGGGGTGAGAAGTGCCACCAGGTTTAACTTAAACGAGAAGGATATCCTGAGTTCCCCGTATTATTATCTTCAGCAAAACGACGTGGTTTATGTCGAGCCGGACCGGATCAAATCCATCCAGGCTTCTACCAACCAAAGGTCCCTTACTGTGTTAGGGATAACTACTTCCCTCGTAATATCCCTGTTGTTTAACCTCAGGATGATATTAGACAACAACTAAACCTTTACGGTTATGAAAAAATCAGACATACTCTCCGACCTTCTGTTGGACGGGTTCAAAGACGAGGATTCCGCGCCTGTAGATATCAAGTTCATCATTTATCAGTACCTCAGATACTGGTGGCTGTTTGTTCTGGGAGTAATCATCTTTGTCGCCTTGGGCATCGCGTATATATTTTTTGCCACTCCCCTGTATACGGTCTCCACCTCCATGTTGATCAAAGTCGATGAAGGAGCGAACTTCACAAAAAACGCCGTATTCAGTGATTTGGAAGCTTACGAAACGAACAACAAAATCGAAAACGAACTTGAGGTCATCGGTTCCTATAGCCTGATGCGCGATGCGATTGAGGACCTCCCCCTGCATGCTTCCTATTTTGTGGAAGACAAATACTCCAGGAAGCGGGAAATATACGGCGCAAGCGTACCCGTGCAGGTGGTGGTCCATGAGATGGGCAGCGGCATGATAGAAGCGCCGGACGACCGGTCCATCAAGGTACATCTGAACAATGATCATTTCTCCATAGAATTTGCGGAAGACCAGCTTCAGCAATTTGAATACGGGGAAAAAATAGAAAACTGGTTCGGAATTTTTTCTATTGAGAAGACCGAATCTTTTTCCGCGGCCGCACCTACTCCCTTAATTATCAATTTGAACAACAAAGATGTACTTGCTGGCAGGTTTAGCGGTTCATTGGAGGTTGAACTGTCCAGTAGGTTTTCATCTGTTGTCTCCTTGAGCCTGACGGACCCGGTGTCGGAAAAAGCCAGAGATGTCCTGAACAGCCTGGTGGAAACCTATAATCTTCAGGCGGTGAAGGAAAAAAACGTTATTGCGACCAATACCATAGAATTTATTGATGAGCAATTGAAGGCGCTGACCAAAGATTTGAATTCTATCGAAAGAGAGGTGGAAGCCTACAAGAGGGACAACAACATTTCCGACCTGAGTTCAGAAATGTCCGCTTATGTGCTGAATACCGGAGAATTGGAGTCGCAGCTTTCCCGAAACAGGACGCAAATAGAGGTGCTGGAATCTATTGAGCATTACCTAAACAATCCGTCGGGTGGCGGTACAGAAGTTACCAGTTCGCTGACCATCGACGACAAAACCCTGGCCAGCCAGGTAACGAGATTTAACGACCTGCACAATGAAAGGGAAAGATACCTGCGCACCATTCAGCCGAATAATCCATTGGTGGTAAACTTGGACGAGCAACTGGCTTCGCTGAAAGGGAATA
>DATGOS010000451.1:0-5254 GCA_035305725.1 Cyclobacteriaceae bacterium | reverse complement strand
TGGGGTGAAGAAAAGACTGCTGAACAGTTCTTTTTCATCCGCGCAGTACAGGGCCAGAGAGTCCGTCATGCTGCCTTCTACCCTGAAAGTTTGCCGAAAAATCAGGGAAATGAACAAAAGCAGGGAAGAAAACCGGGCTTTGCAAATACGGCTGATGCATGAGACCAAACATGCCCTAGCCTCCGCAAATTTTGCCGTGGCCGTCGGGTTTTTACACTTAGCCAACGAGACAGGCCTCACCGGGCTTCGATACCGGCTGTTTTGGCTTTGGGCCTGGTCACGTCTTGACTTCTCCTTATTTTATCGTCTGTTTTCCCGGGGTTCTGTTTATTTTTCCCGGTTCAAGGGCAGGCGTAGATTGAAAAAATCAAAGCTGGTGCACAAATTTGGGTGATTTGGACGTTAAAGTCCCCTTCGCTTGTTCGGACACCGCAGCGTCATGCCGCACCCACCACCACCTCCAGGATCCTGTCCGGGTGAATGTGCGCCTGACCCACCCTAAGTATATCCTCGGGTGTAAAAGTCTTTATGAACGACAACTGATCCTCGTAAAAACTGTAGTCTAGTCCGTGCTGATGGATTGTTTTAAACCTGCCCATCAGGTCAAAAGAAGAGCTAAAACTGGACAGGAGGTGCCCAATCATATAGTTCCTGACCGTCTCTTGTTCGGAAGGCGTGATGGGTACAGTCTTTAATAACTCGATCTCCCTGTATACCTCCGAGATCACCTCCTCCGCATATCCTTCCTGCACATCCGCCATGAGATACCAATAATCCGCAGGCTTAAGGCTTCCGATGGTGCTGTAAATGCCGTACGTATGCCCCTTTTCTTCACGGATATTCTTAATGAGCCTACTGCCGAAATATCCCCCCAGAATAGTGTTGAAAACCGTCAATGCATGATAATCGGGATGGGACTTTGGGATGAGGGTTTGTCCCATGCGGATGCTGGACTGTAGCGACTTCACGTTCTGTTCACTGATCCGTCGGTAGGGCGCATTATCCACAACCGGAAGTTCTTCATTTTCAGGAATAAAGTTCAGGTCAGAAAACAGGCTATTTATTTCATCCAGGTGTACTTCGTCAAGATTTCCTGTTACAAATATTTCGGGGGCCAACAAAAAATAGTTTTCGTAAAAATACTGGAGATCCTCACGATTAATGTCGCGCACGTCAGCCTCATCAGCAATAAACCCGTAAGGATGGTCTTCGCCAAAAAGAGACCTTCGGAAAAGCTGGTTGGCTCTCGCACCGTTTTGTTCCCGCTGCAAGGAGATGGTAAGTTCTTTTTGGGATTTCCGCTTTTTCAGTTCCTTTTCCGGGAACACTGCCTCGGTGAATAAGGAACGGAACAGGGGGAGAACTTCTGAAAGATGTTTTCGCGTACAAAGCAGCGACAGCCCGTTCTGTTCAAAAGTGGAGATTATGTCGATTTCAGAGGCATAGTGGTCAAAGAAATGGTCCAGTTCCTCCGATTTAAGGCTGGAAGTGCCTTCCAACAGCATGTGCAGGGTGAAAAAAGGAACCAAAGCTTTTCCTTCGTTCAGCCATTGCATATGGGGGTGGGTAATGACTTCAACTTTCACCGCATCAATATGCGGGGTGTGCATATAAAACAAAGGGATCCCGTTGGGAAGGATCAACCTTGTTGGTTCCTGCAGTGTGATCCTGTCCGGAATTTGGTACGCGGGCGCTATGGACCTGTCTAATATCATCGCGTCACGTCGTATGCCAGGGAAAATCGCAGCGTCTCAGCCAGCGGATGGTTTTGTTGCTGTGGCACCAGATAGGAAAAGTCAAAGCCAAGCCTGTTCCATGCGAATCCTACCCCCAGGGTGAAAAAATTCCTTCCACCCTTGTTTTTGTTCTCGTAAAAATATCCCGTCCGCAAGGCGAATTTTTCATCATAGGAATATTCCACCCCGAAAGAAACCATCACCTCCCGCATTTCTTCCCTAAATCCACCCGGGGCATCGGAAAACGACCCCAGTATCCCACTGATCAGGGGTCGGTCGGGATCTTTGCCTCCGTTGGGCGCAATGACCAATTCGCCGTTGTTGTCCACGATCAGATTGCCAAATTCATCCCGGGCATAAATCGGTGTGGTGGGCACCAGCAACTTATTCAGGTCAAGGGCAAAGGTAATCCGGTTATATTCGTCCAAAGGCAATCCCAATGCGGTACCCACCTTTAGATTGGTGGGAATATAATCCAGGTCGTCAGCACTGTTGTAGGTGATCTTTGGTCCTATGTTGGAAATATTGACACCCCAGGACCAGTCTGCTTCGTTGCCGGAAACAAGCACTTCCGTGGTATAATACAGCCCTATATCCGTACCCACGCTTACGCCCGGCTGGCTTTCACTACCAATGGAGCTGCCCAGGTTACCCGCAAGGTTGGAATGGATAAAACGTGCCGAAATGCCCAGGCCCAGGTTGTCCGAAAGCTGCCTGGAATAGGTGGCACCGATAGCAATATCCCGCGGGGTAAAATCTCCCAAAGTTTCTCCGTAAATATCGGTGAGGTGTATGGATCCCATATTAAAATACCGGAGGTCTATGCCAAAGGCGGATACCTGGTCAATGCGTTTATAACCGGTCAGGTAATTCAAAGACATGTCGGAGACCAGTTTGCCCAGCCAGGGGGAATAGGACAGGGAAAATCCAATGTCATTTTCTATAAAGGCCAGTTTTCCGGCGTTCCAGTGCGCGGAATTGGCGTCCGGGGAGGTAGCCACCCCCACATCCCCCATTCCGGAATGCCGGCTGTCCGGCGCGAAGTTCAAAAAAGGCACTGCCGTGATGATGACACGCCTTTCGGTATCCTGTCCCGAAACTACCGGTGATACTTGTGCCTGTGCGTTATAAGCACCAAAGATGAACAATAAAAAAGTGAGATTTCTTAGGTTTTTGAGCATCATTTTATTGAATAATTATTTTTCCACTTTGCCTGTCTAAAGCACCATCCACCTCTGATTTAAGCGATAAAACGTAAAGATAAGCTCCTTTTGCGGGAAATTTAGTTTTGCCTTGCATAAAAATCCAAGAGATGTCTTCCAACAGTGGCTTAGCTTTTAAGAAACGCCTTGTCAATGAAAATATTTCCCTGCCTTCCAAAGAATAAATTTCCAGGCCCAGGGAAAGGTTTTCCCCCGGTCTGTTATGGCTTAGTTTAAAGTGGGTTGCGTCGGAGGCGGGGTTGGGGTAGGCGACATGGGATACGATCGATAATTTCAGGCTTCCCTCTACGTGTATTTCAAAATTCGTGGAAGTGACATTGCCCAGGTTGTCATATACCTCCAGCTTTACACGGTTTACACCTTCCTCCAGTCCTGTAATGAGATAATCCAAGTACCCGTGGGTATAAGAACCCTCCTGAGCATTATAGTAGTCGCTTATATCTATCTTTTCCCCGCCGTTGATACTAAGGGACAGGCTATGATCCGGATGAGAAGGGCTGATGTTGATCCCGCTTTCATCCCCGAGAACGGCAATTAACCGGGCACTGGCCACAGGGACCGGGCTCGGAGACGAAGACGTGTCTGGAGCAAGGATCTGAATAACAGGGCCCTCATTTTCTGAGATCACCTCCCCAGGGTCTTTGTCTATTGTTACCTTTTTTGCACCGAATGCCTCCCTATGGCTGGCCATTTCCCGGGCATAAAATCTCACCATTCCCTCTCTGGGTTTATCCTTTGTGCCTGCGGGAAGGAAAATTTCTCCCTGAAAAATCCCCGCTTTGACTTCTCCCGTTCCCCTGAAGACATACATCCCCCCGTCCGGGTAGGTTACTGCCGGGCTTTCATCGCCCAGGGTGGATCTTCGACGGGGACTGCCGGCGACAAGGATTTCATAGGTTCCGTTGAAATCCTCCGCAAAGGCACCCGTCATGGGGTCAGTGATGCTACCCGTATACCGGATGGTCCGGAACGCGCTTAAGGTATCCGTCTCCGCCGCCGGATCAAGCTGCTGAAAAAACCGCGCCTGAACGGTCAACCTGGGTAAGGCAAGCCTTAAGGAGGGGTCGCCCAGAAGAGAAAAATTTCTGCTTAAAGGCCCGTTTAACCCGTTGTTTTTGGTGTCTTTATAAATATCACCCAGGGTCCGTGGCGCCCCCTGGTCCTTATCCAGCACAGCATTGATAAACGCCTGATTCAATGTAAAGTTGACGTTGCTGAAAACAGGCCTGGTGGTGCTGAGCAGGGCGATGGCGCCTTTGTTTCTGGCGGTCAGCAGCTCTTCAGCTCCCGATCGTATGAAGGGACTGTCATGGCGCCCAAATTCACAGGTGGCAGTGACGAACACCGGCAACCGATTGTTTTCCGGCCAGTTTTCCAGGTCAGAAACCGTAAACAGCTCCTCGGCCATCAAATTGGTCTCATTTCCATGCCCGATGTAGTTGATGAAGAGAAAAGAGGAGTCCAACAGCGTCTCCAATTTCGACTTAGCCGCCGGGGATTGCTGAACCCCATCTACCGTGGACTGATCAAAGCTGTCCAGGTAAAGTTTCTCAATGATCATTTCGGGGTGTCGCGCGGAAAGGTCTGATGCCAGGGATTCCGCATCCCTGAGATGGATGTTGTTGTCCCCGTCGTCAGCCACAAACAATACATTTCTTTTCCAGGCGCCCGGACTGCTGCTTAGGGAACTGTATTGGATGATTTTGTTGACTACATTTTGGGCTTCCTGCAGGTTGATGACCGGCAGCCTTCCCACGCCGATACTTAGGGCCAGGTCTCCTTCTATTGATTCATCCCACATACCTTCACCAAAGTTCAAAAACCCAAAATAATCATCCGAACTGTAGGTGGTCAGCGGGTCCAGACTGCTTCTTGAACTATAGGTGGGAACTAAGTTGGGTCTTCCTCCCAGTTTGTTTTTATAGTCAAAAGTGCCTTTGCCAAAAAACAGAACATTTTTCAGCATTCTCCCATGGTGATATCGATAGGCAATGAAATTTCGGATTGCCGTGATATCAGAATTTCCATAACCGAAAGCATCATAGATGTTCCTTAAAGGAACTACGCGGGTGCTGATCCCAACAATGTTTTTGTAACTGGCCAGTCTTTTCGCTTCCGCCATGAAGGGCTGGGGAGCAATGATAAGCAGCTCAGCGAAACCGGATGTGTCGCGTAAATCCAGGCTGATTTTTGTCCATGGCGGCAGGGGTTTGGCTTCATCCGGTCGGAATACTGCGATTTTATTTGCCTGGCTAAAGGTCGTTCTCGCTGGGGAAATACTTTTTATATCATGAA
>DATGOS010000450.1:0-4280 GCA_035305725.1 Cyclobacteriaceae bacterium | reverse complement strand
GGCCGAGCACTTCTGCCCCTGAAACTCGAATGCGCCACGGCTAAGTGCGGTGCTCACCTGCGCAGGCACTGCGCTCCGATGCGCCACCACGAAGTCCTTCCCTCCTGTTTCGCCCACGATGCGCGGATAGCTGCGGTAGTTGTGGATGTTGTCACCGATTGTTTTCCAGATGTTCTGAAACACCCCTGTGGAACCCGTGAAGTGGATCCCGGCAAAATCCCTGTGGTTGAAGATGTGCTCTCCGGAGGTGGGACCGTCCACAAAAATTAAATTTATTACCCCATCCGGAAGCCCGGCTTCCCTGAATACTTCCATGATCACCTGGGCGGAATAGATCTGGGTGGAAGCCGGTTTCCATACCACCGTATTCCCCATCAGTGCCGGGGCCGCGGGGAGATTTCCGGCGATGGCTGTAAAATTGAAGGGGGTCAGGGCAAAAATAAATCCTTCCAAGGGCCGGTGTTCGGTGCGGTTCCAGATGCCTTCCCCTGCGATCGGAGGCTGTAGGGCGTAAATTTCGCTCATAAACTGAACATTAAACCTTAAAAAGTCAATCAGCTCGCAGGCCGAATCTATTTCCGCCTGGAATACGTTTTTGGATTGGCCAAGCATGGTGGCCGCATTTATTTTAGCCCGGTATGGTCCGGCGAGCAGCTCGGCAGCCTTCAAAAAAACCGAAGCCCTCTGTTCCCATGGCATGTCTTCCCAGCCCGGCTTTGCGCCCAGGGCCGCGTTGATGGCCTGCGACACGTGCGAGGCGTCCCCTTCATGGTAATGACCCAAAAGGTGCCGGTGTTCATGCGGGGGGTGAATTGGTATTTTGTTTCCGGTACGAACCTGTTCTCCGCCAATGTACATCGGGATATCGGCCTCCATATTGCGGGCATGTGCCAAAGCTGACTTTAATGCCTTTCGTTCCGGAGATCCGGGAGCATAGTTTTTTACCGGTTCGTTTCTTTGTTCAGGTACTTTAAAGAATCCTTTAAGCATGGTGTCGGGTTTAAAATCCTGTGAAACTTTCTATAGGATAACGTAGGCACCCATCAAAGGAGCGATTTTAGCTCACTGAGACAATTGATGGTGTAGGTGGCCTCCACGGGGCTGGGCAAATCCAAAGGATTGAACAGGACCTGGTCAATGTTGGCGTTTTTGGCGCCCACAATGTCGGCTTCGGGGTTGTCCCCAATCATCAGGCAGGCGGAAGGCGACGTCTGTAGCCTGTCCACCGCATATTCAAAGATCCGTTTGTCAGGTTTCCTATAGCTGGTCGTTTCCGAAGTCACGATCAACTGAAAGTAACTGGTCAAGCCGGAAGCTGCCATTTTCATTGCCTGACTGCTATCAAAACCATTGGTAATGATATGGAGTTCATATTTTTGTTGCAGATAGCCAAGGATAGTGGTGGAATGGGGCAGTAAATGGGGTTTGGACGAGGTACGCTGCATAAATTCTTCCTCCATTTCGGGGGGCACCGCCAGCCCATCCGCATCCAGATGTTCAAAAATCCTTTTGAACCGTTCCTTTCTCAAAAAATCCCGGTCTATTTTCCCACGGTCATACAATGACCAAAGATCGCGGTTGACCGCGTTGAAGGCACCAAAAAAATCATCAAAACTTGGAACGCCCAATTCCTCCAACATATATATATCAAACAGTTCGTTCAGCGATTCCCTGACGTTCCTGTTGTAGTCCCACAGCGTATGGTCAAGATCAAAGAAAAGGTGACGGTACTTGTTCAATTTTACTTTCGGTATGGATTGTTCTGAATTTTATTTATGGCCAATTCCCTGTTCGAATAAAGGATGCTGTACACTTCCTGGTCACGGATGAGGTTATTGTCCTTATTGATGAACTTAAAAATCTGATGAATGATTTCAAAGGCTTCGTCCAGTACGTAATAAAACACCCATTGGTCCACCCTTCTGCTCCCCACCAGCCCCGCGTTTTTGAGAAAGCTGAGATGCCTGCTGGTTTTGGTTTGGGTAAAGTCCAAAATGTGTTCCAAATCCGAAATACTCAGTTCCTGGTTTTGCATTAAAAGATGGATTATTCTCACTCTGGGCTCTTCCGACAGGGCTTTGAAGATTTTCATGCCATAGTTCAGACTGATGTTTTTTAGGCGCATTTAAGTATATTTAACAATAAAAATTAACGGTAAATTAAGAAAAACAGATGAAATTGGCTATTATCGCATAGATTATTCCCGGAGCAAAGGGGAACCATAACCATCCGGGGACGTTTATTCAAAGAAAGTCTACATTTGAAAGTCATCAAAATCCATATCGGCGTTGTTAGCGTGATTATTCTCTTATTTTTGGGACTGGGGACAGCGCACGCGCAGGATGAAGTCGAGCGGGATATCATTCAGCTCTCCGGCGTGATTCTAAACGCCGACAGTACGGATGCCATTCCCGGCGTGAACGTTTATGTGCCCAGGAAGGGGAGAGGGACGAGCAGCAACCGGTTTGGTTATTTTTCTATGCCAGTGGCAGAGGGAGACAGTGTGGTGTTCAGTTACATCGGTCTTAAGAGACAAACCTTCGTCGTTCCCGAAGATATGGATGATGATAAGCTCAGCCTGATTCTCACCATGATTGAGGACGCCTACACCCTGGGAGAGGTGGAGGTTTTGCCTTATCCGACTGAGGAGGAATTTAAAAGCGCGGTGTTGGCCATGAATGTAGAAAATGAACGGCTATTGGATAGGGGCAACCTGAGCCCGCAGTTGTTGCTGCGCTGGGCGGAGGAAATGCCTGCCTCCGGCAATGAAAATTTCAGGGGATTCCAGAATCAGCAAATGATGCAAATCCAGGACCGGTACGGTCCCCGGTCTTTTCCTCTCCTGAATCCTTTTGCCTGGGCGAATTTTATCAGGTCCATTAAAAACGGAGACTTAAAAAGCCGGGACTAATACCCATTTTTCATCCAAAACTGTCCGTTTAAATATCCAGCCAATGGTAGAACTGATTATATATTCCGTCTTGCTGCTCCTCGTCATCGCACACTTGGTCATGGCGACCCGTATGTATATGCACGTACACAACAACCAGCGCCTGTCGCAGCACGAAAGGAATTCATGGAAAGTAAAGGCCTTGGTATTTCCGGCCTATTACTGGCCGCGGTATAAAAATATTACCTGATCCTGTCCACTGACCTGACGAGCATTTCGTCCCTTCGGATAAAGCGGTTGGACAACACGTTCAGGATGATTCCCGCCACAATCGCGTAAAATCCTAAAACAAAAGTACCGCTGTCCACCGGATTGAATTCGGTGTTGGCCTGGTAGCTTTGGTAGACCGTCACACCCAACAAAACACCCATCACCAGTGAATTTATCATATTCAAAAACATCTGCTTCGTGCGGTTTTTGAACTGGGAGAGGCTATACAAAGCGACAACCGCCGCTATTATTGATAAAACTCCGATAAAAAAATGGTTTTGCTCTTGTAGAACCGTGTCATCGGACCCCGCAGATACCGAATAAGTCGTCATGGTCCAGGCGGTAAGTGACAATTTTTCGGTATTGTCCGGATTAATCTGTTCCCACAGTGTGGAAAACATGACAAGGACCATGGCAACTGCAACAAAAAAAAGGAGAACGGTTTGAACTCTTTGTATCATCTATTGAAAATATTTTTACAAATTAACAGCCTTATTTGAATATACGCAAGGAATCCCGGGAAAGCACCATTAATTAAGACGGGAATAGTATCTTTGTGAAGTACTATGAAGAAGAGGAGGTACTTTCTTGAACTCGCCTACAAAGGGTCAAAGTATCACGGGTGGCAGATTCAGGCAAACGCCCATGCTGTCCAGGCTGAATTGAATTTGGCCTTATCATTAATTTTAAGGGAACCGATTGAAACCATGGGAAGTGGAAGGACGGATACGGGCGTCCATGCCAGACAACAATTTGCGCACTTCGATTATGCCGGAAACCTGGAAAAGCCATTATTGTTGAAGAGATTAAATTCGGTGTTGCCCAAAGATATCGCTGTTTATGACGTCCGGGAAGTAAAGGATGATGCCCATGCACGGTTTGACGCCTGCTGGCGGACCTATCAGTACCATATCTCCCAAAGGAAAGATCCGTTTGAATTAGAACTTTCATGGCGCTACTATAACCGTTTGGATATAGATGCCATGGACCGCGCGTCCCGGATGCTTTTGGATTTCAGCGATTTCCAGTGTTTCAGTAAGACGAAGACAACGGTGAACCATTTCGAATGTGAAATAAAAGAGGCATACTGGGAACAAAAAGCGCAACTTTTAATTTTCCA
>DATGOS010000449.1:0-4242 GCA_035305725.1 Cyclobacteriaceae bacterium | reverse complement strand
CCACAGATATGGTCCTGAATTTTTTTAAAATCTTCTACAATTGTTTCCTTCATTTCCGCATGCTTAACCTATCACTCTCCCTTCCGTGATCTCCAGTCTCCGGGAACATTTAAATTTAAAATGGATAACCAATTCCGATATTGAATACCCGCTGCCCTTTTTCACCCAAAGGTCTCCTAAGGGAAATATTATCCAAAATATACCGTTCGCCTTCCGGTCTTGCGGGATCGTAGGCCTTGATGCCCATGTCCAGCCTCAAAACCAGAAAGTCGAAATCCATCCTTAAACCTGCTCCGGTGCCGACTGCGAGTTCCTTATAAAAACTGCCGAAACCAAATTGGGTGCCTTCCCGGGAAGGATCTTCGCTGAATGTCCAGGAATTCCCTACATCAATGAACAGTGCTCCGTCAAAATAACCGAAAAGCTTCCTTCGGTACTCAAACATCGCCTCAAACAGAATTTCCCCCGGTTGCTCAAAACGGTAATCAAAACTACCGTCAGCATTCCTTTCGGGGGTAAAGGCGCCCGGCCCCAGCCTCCTCGGCTGCCATGCCCGGATACTTGTGCTTCCCCCGGCAAAAAAATATTTTTCATACGGCAGCACTCCCCCGCTTATTCCGTAAGGTTTTGCCAGCCCGAGATTCAGCCGGTACGCAAAGGTACTGCGGTTGTTTAGAGGGACATATCTTCTGAAATCGGACTGGAATTTTAAGAACTGGAAATACCTTAAGTTCCGGCCTCTAATATAAGCATTATTGATCAGGTTGAAAGAAGTTCCCCCGCTTTCAGCAAAAACCCGCCACAGGGAAGCTTCGTTTCTTTGGGTTATCCCGTACTGGTTAAAGTTGATGATGACCTGTCCGGAGACACTGCTTACATAGGAAGGAAGGAAGGAATTAATCAGGTTGTTTCCCTGATTCCGAAATTCCTCCAGCCTTTCCCTAAATCTGCCGTCCAGGGAAGAGCGGATCAGGTTCGCGTCTAATAAATTTACCGTAAACTGTTGTCTCAAGTTGGTGGTGGCCCAGTTGTACGCCAGGATGGTGTTCAATGCTTCACGCCGGTATTCGGGCCGACGGACGTAGTTATACCCAAAAAGGGCCCTGGTCCTTGGGTTGTACCGTCCAAACCGTTCCAGGGACCATTGATTAAAAGGAATTAAAAACTGGGGAAAAATCACCGATGCCGAGGTGGCCAGTTCCCTGCTTCTGTATACCCCTCCCCGTGCCGTAGCGGATGCTACGCCCTCAAGGCCTGCACGGAAGTTGAACTCAAAAATCTCCAGTCCCCGGAAGAGGTTGCGGTTTCTCAGCGAATGGCTGATGAAAGGTCCGGGAAGTTGCTCGGTCAGGCTGGCGCCCAACTGGTTGGTGATCTGGTACTTTTGGTTGGGGCGGGTCAGGATGTCCACGTCCAGCGAACTGCCCAGTGTATCGAACGAGATGTTGACAAAGCTGAAAATATCCAGGTTGGCCAACTGTCTTTGGGTCTCAATCACATCCCTCCGGCTGTACAGCGCATCGGATTGTAAAAATATCCGTGAATCAAGGATTTTTTCCGAATACCGGTCCTGATACATGGTATAATTGATCCCGTTATACCGGTTTTTCACCCTTTCATCGGGTATCACTTCGGCCGGGGAGGCAATGGTAAACTGTACGGAATCGATTTCATACACGGTATGGAAATCAGCATTCTCAGGGCTGTTGATCAACTGTTCTATGGCAACGGTTTTGTTAAGGGAATCCTTGTATACATTGTACTCAATATAGGATTCTGAAAATGTAAAATAACCATTGTCCTTCAGAAAGTCCTCCACCCTCTGCCGCTCCTTGGAGAGGTTGTTTTGCACGTACCGGTCACCGGTTTCAATCAGGGACTTATCGCTGGTTGACAGTAACTCCAGAATATTTTCATCGGCGGTTTTGTGAAAAAAACTGTCGATCAGGTAGGGTTCGTGCTCTACAATTTCATAAGTAATAAAAGCCTTGTTTTTTCGCTTTTCCACATCGGTATTGACCGAGGCGTCAAAGAAGCCCTGGTTTGCAAGATAAAATTCAATCTGTCTTTGGGACTCCATGGTTTTGGCGCTGTCATAAACAATGACCGGATTGCCCGTTCTCATGAACCAATTGCCGTAATTCAGCTTTTTTTCAAGCGTCTCCAGTTGGGAGTTGATCTTTACATATCTTTTTTCCAGCTTTCTTTGGTCCGGATTTTCATTCAGGCTTTGCTCTAAAACTATTTTTTCTTCTTCCAAAGCACGTTGTCTACCGGCAAGCCGGGCGCTGTCATAGGAAATCAAGCCGAGGTTATAGATAAAAACACCTACGGAGAAATTGGTAAAGGGGATCCTCACGTTAGGCTTTTGTACAATGAGGTTTTTGATGGCTTCCCCGTTACTTTTTTCAATTCCGCGGGTTTCCACTTTGTACACCAGATATTCATTTTCCTCCAAACCCTTTGTCAAAGAACAGGAGACAGAAAAAATAAGAAAAATAAGAAAATGTATATATTTGATTTTATTCACAATGTCTGATGTCCCGAATGCTCAGCAAAAATACAGTTAAGTTTATTAAATCCCTGCAACAGAAAAAATTCCGACAGCTCGAAAATTCTTTTTTTGTTGAAGGCACTAAGAATGTAACGGAATTAATGCAATCAGATTTTAAGGTGACCCACCTTCTTTACACTGAAAAGTTTGCTTCCGGCCACCAAAGCATGATCGGCTCTTTTCCGGGACAGAAATATGAGGTGCCGCCTGGTCTGCTTGCCTCTACCGGATCTTTTTCCAGCAATGACAGTGCTATGGCGGTGGCACAAAAGAAGGAAAACCGCCCTTTTTTGGTGGACCATGGGGAACTAGCCCTCGCTCTTGAGGATATCAGGGACCCGGGCAATCTGGGGACGGTCATCCGTATCGCGGATTGGTACGGGGTCAAAAAAATTGTTTTGTCAGAACAGTCCGCTGACCTTTACAACCCGAAGGTCCTGCATGCGAGCATGGGTTCTTTCACACGGGTTTCTTTTTTTTATACCGCATTGGACCGTTATTTGAGTGAGGCTGATGTACCGGTGTATGGGGCCTTCCTGGACGGCGACAACATTCACCGGCTAAATTTAGAGGCGAAAGGCATTGTCTTGCTGGGAAATGAATCGAAAGGCATTTCGGAGGGGCTGGAGCGTTTGGTAACCCGAAAACTGAGCATTCCTTCATTTGGCAGCGCGGAATCTCTGAATGTGGCCATTGCCGCGGCAGTGATCTGCGACAATTTAAGGCGGAGTCAACCTTATCAATTATGACTTTAAGAAATCTACTTGCCCGCGCAGGCATCAACACATTTTTTTTTCTGCTTCTTGCCAGTATTTTGCTGGCTTATTTTTTTCCGGAATGGGGCTCCAATGAAAGTATTATACCATTTCATTCCCTGACGTATTACGGCATTGCCTTTATATTCTTCTTTTATGGAATTAAGCTTAGCCCCGGGAATATAGTCGAGGGTCTTTCCAACTGGAGACTGCATCTGCTGATTCAGGCGACCACCTTTCTTATTTTTCCATTGGTGGTCCTGTTGTTGGTTAAAGTATTCAATATAGAAGATTCCTATTTGTGGGTGGGGATATTTTATCTGGCTGCTCTGCCCTCTACGGTGTCTTCCTCCGTGGTCATGGTTTCTATCGCGGGGGGGAATTTGCCAGCCGCAATATTTAATGCCAGTATTTCCAGTGTCATTGGGATCTTCATTACGCCCCTTTGGATGCAGCTTTTCTTAAGCGCGCTGGAGACCGGGTTTGATTTGGAGGATGTTATTATAAAACTGATCATTCAGGTACTGCTGCCCCTCGTGCTGGGGATCATCCTTCACCGGTTCCTGGGGGCCTGGGCCGCAAAACACAAAAAGTCCCTAAACAAATTTGATCAGCTTATAATTTTGATGATTGTTTTTACGGCTTTTTCCGAATCCTTTGCGCAGGAGATGTTTTCGGATTGGAAATTCCTGGAATTTATGCTGTTGGCCGGAGCCATGTTAGCCTTGTTTGCCTTTATGCTTGCACTTATGTACCGGCTGAGTTTGGTATTTGGATTCAGCCGGGCCGAAAGGATTACCGTTTTGTTTTGTGGTTCAAAAAAGTCACTCGTGCAGGGGGCAGCAATGGGAAAGGTGCTTTTTCCCGATCCGGTGGTCCTGGGCGTGATCCTCTTGCCCCTGATGGTCTATCATGCGCTCCAACTGATACTCG
>DATGOS010000448.1:0-2886 GCA_035305725.1 Cyclobacteriaceae bacterium | reverse complement strand
TCCCGGCTGAATGAAGAATTGCGCCGATTTAATTCCTCCATTTGTGTGGTGCATGACACGCCGCTCCATGCCTTTCAGCAACTGTTGGAAAAGTTTGAGGTAAAAGAAGTTTTTGCCAACCATGATTATGAACCTTTTGCGGTTTCCAGGGATCAGGAAATCAGCAATTTTTTAAGCAATAATCATATTGGTTTTCAAACCTTTAAGGATCAGGTGATCTTCGAGAAGTCCGAGGTCATGAAACCTGATGGTAGTCCCTACACGGTTTTCACTCCTTATAGCCGCCTTTGGAAAAAGCGGTATTTCCAGATCGGGGAGCAACGGTTCTTAAGCGAGGAAAAGCTGTCGGGGTTATTAAAAACTGAAATTTATCCTATTCCCCCGCTGGAAGCTATGGGGTTCGAGGAAGCAGCATTAAGCATCTCTCCGCCCCAGTTGTCCGAAGAGATGCTGATAAACTATCACCAAACCCGGAACTTGCCTTCGGTGCCAGGCACCAGCCAAGTGAGCACCTATCTGAGGTTTGGATTAGTGAGCGTGCGGGAGTTGGTCAGGCTGGCCCAACACCACGGTGAGATCTGGCTGAACGAACTGATTTGGCGGGAGTTCTTTATGATGATCCTCTATCAATTCCCACAGGTCGTCGACAACAGCTTTAAAACCAAATATGATCGCATTCCTTGGAGAAATGATGAAGAGGAATTCCACCGTTGGTGCCGGGGTGAGACCGGCTATCCCCTAGTGGATGCGGGGATGCGGCAACTGAATGAAACCGGATGGATGCACAACCGGGTAAGGATGGTTGTGGCAAGTTTTTTGGTTAAACATCTGCTTATCGACTGGAGATGGGGTGAAGCATATTTCGCAGAAAAACTGCTGGATTATGAGCTGGCCTCCAACAACGGCAACTGGCAATGGGCCGCAGGCAGTGGATGTGATGCGGCACCTTATTTTAGAATTTTTAATCCCTGGACTCAGGCTAAAAAATTTGATACAAAAGAGGAATATGTCAAACGCTGGGTGAAGGAATACGATGACAGCTATATCCTGCCGATGGTCGATCATGAATTCGCCCGAAAAAGGGCCTTAGAAACTTATAAAAAAGCTTTGTCAATTTAAACAAATGATACTATGAAATACAGATGGATTTTGACGCTGGCGGCAGGTGCCGCAGCAATTGCTTATACAAGTTCCTGTGCATCCATTCCCAAAGGCGCAACGGCCGTTCAGCCTTTTGAACTGGAGCGATACCTCGGAAAGTGGTATGAAATCGCCCGAAAAGATTTCAAATATGAAAAGAACCTCAACAACGTCACGGCAGATTATTCCCTCAACAATAACGGTACCATCAAAGTGGTCAACCGGGGCTACGATGTAGTAAAGGACAAGTGGAAGGAAAGCGTTGGGAAAGCCAAACCGGTAGGAAATCCCAATGATGGCAGGTTGAAAGTTTCTTTTTTCGGGCCCTTTTATTCTGGATACAATGTAATAGAAATCGATCCGGATTATCAATACGTTTTGGTAGCTGGTGACAACCTGAAGTATTTATGGATACTCTCCCGACAGCCCACGATTCCTGAAGAGGTCAAAACCCGATATTTGGAAAAGGCGCAGGAGATCGGATATGATACCAGCGACCTGGTATGGGGTGCGCACGATAAAGTTGGGAAATAATTTAAAAATAGATGTAGAGTCGGGAAGGCCCCGTCTCTACATCTATTCCCATTCCTAGGATACAACAGGATAATACGGAGGACTACCATGGTATTTCCCCAGTCTCAGGATTTGTTTCTTCACTAAAGAATTTCCCTGTTGGACCGTTCTCATCAATTAAGGCATATTTCACGATGCGTCTACCCGCTTCTTCAACCTCCCCGCCTATATGTCCTGTGAAATCCGTTTTGGTATAACCGGGGCAGACTGCATTGATTTTAAAGGCCGTGTCCCGCAACTCATAAGCGAGATGGATAGTGTACATGTTTAACGCGGCCTTAGAAGCACCATAAACTGCATATTTGCCGTAATGATAGGCCGGCCATTCCGGATTACTCTGTAAGGATAGCGATCCTACGCTGGTACTTACATTGACAATCCTTGGCTGTGGGGCTTGCCTCAATAAGTCTATAAATGCTTGCGTCACCCTTGCCACTCCTATAACGTTCGTATCAAAGGCCGCCATAAATTGATCCGGCGAGGCTTCCAGTGCGGTATATGGCATGCCCCCATTGATGCCGGCGTTGTTAATAAGCACATCTAATACATGGGTCTTTTTGCTAATTTCCTCACTGGCATTTTTGACCGAAAGGTCACTGCTTACATCCACAGATATGGCCTCTACTTGAGCATACCCTTCGGATTTTAACTGCATAACTGCATCAAGGCCTTTCGCCAAGTCCCGGCACCCCAGATAAACGTAAAATCCTTTTTGCAGGAGTTGTTTCACGGTTTCAAAGCCAATTCCTTTGTTAGCTCCCGTGACCAAGGCTTTCTTAGCGAATTGTGGTGTTGCTCTTTCTTGATTTTCGCGGTTTGTCAAATCCATTTTTTTCTGTTTTGGTACCACGCAAAATTGATTGGTTAAAAAACAAGGTCTCTTACCATTTGGTAAAAACTGGCCTAGCGAACATTTTTCCGTATCCGGCTCAAGGATTGTTGGGTGACGCCGAGGTAGGAGGCAATGTACGATAAGGGGACACGGTTGAGGAGGGAGGGATAGTTCTCCATAAATTCAAGGTACCGGGTAGTGGCATCTTGGGAAATTACGGGACCTTTTCTCGACTTTTGGAACATACAAAGCTGGACCATCTTGTTTTTTATATTATCCCAACCGACGATGGTGCTGGAAAGCTCTTCCCAATTCGGTTTAGAAAATACCATGAGTTTACA
>DATGOS010000447.1:0-2305 GCA_035305725.1 Cyclobacteriaceae bacterium | reverse complement strand
TTCACTTGCCATGCAGCAAGGGGCCATTGAGTTCGCCAGAGTCTGGGGTAATCCTCCCCTGGAAGACAACTGGAGAAGGAGAAACAGAAACTTCCAGGAATCGCCGGCGCTGGTCGATCTCCCGGAACTGCCTGAAGCCCCTGAAACTCCCGCGGAGGAGAGCGCCGCCATCACCGTAACGCTTCCCGATAAGGAAAGCTTACTGGAAAGTATCCCCAGAGGCCCGGAAAGCCTGCAGGCCATGAACAAAGATCTGGAAGAGGCTTACTTCAACCTGGGGAAATTACTGTTCTTCGACTTGGATGAACCAGCCCTGTCCATTGAGTATCTGGAAAAGCTGCTCGAAAATTACCCTGAGACCCACCGCAAGCCGGAATCCCTTTACACGTTGTTTCTCGCTACCAACGCCATCAATGGAAATCCCGCCAGATATGCCGAACAGTTAAGGACGCAATTCCCGGAATCGCAGTACACGAAATCCCTCAACAATCCTGAGCGCGGAACAGGCAATCAGGACAATGTTGCCTCAGCCGAAAACTACAAAAATGCCTATAATATGTATATGGCAGGCGATTATCTCACCGCAAGATCAGTAATACAAAATACCCTGAACAATTATCCCCTTACCCAAAACACAGAAAGGCTGTTGTTGCTGGACATCATGATTGGGGGGAAAGTGGATGGTCGGGAAGTGTATCAGCAAAGACTGGAGGCTTATGTGCAAAACACTGAGGATACCGCATTGGTAGAACTTGCAAAAAGTATGCTGGCGGATCTGACAGGGGAGGGATTGAAAAAAACATTTGATGACGGCTATTCGGTCCCCGTGCCGGATTCCATTGCTTATGTGCGGGAGAACCTGGATCCGGACGGCGAACTTGAAAGCGCTGATCCTCCGGCTTACACTTTCGAGCCGGACCAGACGCATATCTTCCTACTGGCCATGGAGCCCCAGCAGTCCGAGCAAAACAAAAACCTGACCGCTGATCTGGAAAACTTCCACAATAAAAATTTTCCCAATGAAAGGCTCAGAACAGGAAATATCTCCTTCACCAGGGAACACGCCGTGGTCATCATAAGCCCTTTCAGCAATGCGGACGAAGCGATGGCTTATAGGGAGGAATTTTTAAAGAGTTTTAACACGGATTCGTTAACCGAGGAATTAAAAATGAGTAGTTTTGTTATTTCAATTAAAAATTTCCAGGAACTAAACAAGCGGAAAGACATTGAAGAATACAGGACTTTCTATCAGGAGTCCTACCACTGAGAATTATGCGCAAAAAATCCATTTCCCTTAGCCCGTCCCTGACGGCTAAAATCATAAAGTTCCTTTGGCTTGGTTTTCTATTCGGCCTATTGGGATTTATCCTGTTTGTTTTGGCCGTGAGCGTCAATTTCCTGGGCCTTTTTGGAGAGATTCCGGAATTCAAATCCCTGGAAAACCCAGAAACCGAACTTGCTTCGGAGCTATATTCCTCGGACGGGGTATTACTGGGAAACTATTACAGGGAAAACCGTACCCCGGTAAGTTATAATGAGCTGTCCCACAACCTTGTCAACGCGTTGGTAGCCACGGAGGATGTAAGGTTTGAAAACCACTCCGGGATTGACCTTCGTGGCATGGGCAGGGTATTGGTTAAATCCTTACTGTTGGGTCAATCCAGCGGAGGGGGAAGTACGCTCAGCCAGCAAACCGCAAAAAATCTCTTTAAAACCAGGTCGGGGGCTTCCCAGGGCGTGCTGAGCAATATTCCCGGACTCGGGATGCTTATCATTAAAACCAAGGAATGGATCGTAGCGACCCGTTTGGAGCGTGCCTACACCAAAAACGAGATCCTGACCATGTACCTGAATACATCAGAATTTGGTAGCAACGCGTATGGTATCAAAACCGCTGCAAAAACCTTTTTCAACAAGGAACCCAACGAGCTGAACATACAGGAATCTGCCACCCTGGTGGGGTTGTTTAAAGCGCCCTCTTATTACAGCCCGGTATACAACCCGGAAAACTCGATCGGACGGCGGAACGTGGTCCTGAGTCAGCTTGCAAAATACGGATATATCACCCCCTCGCAGTATGATTCAATTTCCCAGATGCCTTTGGATCTGGAATACTCGGTAGCAAGCCACAACAAGGGCCTGGCTACTTATTTTCGCGAGGTGGTCAAAGCTGACCTGATCAAATGGACACAGGAAAACCTCAAGCCTGACGGGACGCCTTATGACCTATACGGGGACGGCTTGCGGATATTTACAACCATCGACAGCAGGCTGCAAAGGTATGCTGAAGAAGCTGTGCAAGAGC
>DATGOS010000446.1:0-4808 GCA_035305725.1 Cyclobacteriaceae bacterium | reverse complement strand
CGGACTTCAGGAACTGATCCACGGTCTGTTCATCTTCCGCAATGATGGCCTCACTGTGTCTGGAACTGTGCCTGGCGATGTGGTCCAGCGCTTCCTGGAGGTCATTGACGGTCTTCACGGACATCTTGAGGGACAAAAATTCAGTCCCGTAATGCTCATCCCTGGCGACTTCCAGGAGATCGGAAGGATAATGGTCCTTCAGTATCCCGTAGGCGGCGGAATCAGCAAATATTTTAACCGATTTTTCGGCCAGGTCTCTGGCAATGTTCTTAAGATCCTCCAGCCGCTCCCGGTGTATCAGCAGGCAGTCCAGGGCGTTGCAGACGCTCACCCTCCTTGTTTTTGAATTGTTGATGATGGCGGTTCCTTTGGCCAGGTCGGCCGACATATCATAGTAGGTGTGCACGATCCCTGCGCCCGTTTCAATTACAGGTACTTTGGAATTGTCGCGGACAAAGTTGATCAGCCCCTGGCTGCCGCGCGGTATGATCAGGTCAATATATTCCTGGGCCTGAAGCAATTCTTTGGTCGCCTCACGGTCCGCGGGCAATAACGTCACAGTATGGGTATTGAGCTGATGATTCTCCAGCACTTTATGGATGATGGAAAGGATGGCGGTATTTGAAGCATGTGCATCCGCGCTTCCTTTGAGCACCAGCGCATTGCCCGATTTTAAGCAGAGGCTGAAGACATCGAAGGTCACGTTTGGTCTGGATTCGTATATAATGCCGATCACACCGATGGGAACGGATATTTTTTTCAGCAGCAAGCCGTTGTCCAGGGTTTTTTCGGCCAGCACCCTGCCTGTGGGTGAAGGCAGTTTGGCTACCTTGCGTATGTCCGCGGCAATTGCTTCTATTCTTTCGGCAGTCAGCTTTAGGCGGTCATATTTTGGATCCTCAGGGTCCATCCGGTCCAAGTCCTTCTGGTTTTCAGCGAGGATGATGGACATATTTTCGAGGGTCTGGGTGGCCAGATCCTCCAATATCGCATTTATTTTATCCTCTCCTACGAGGGCCAAAGATCGGCTGGCTTGTTTGGTTTTTTGAAAAGTAACTTGTAATGACATTTTACTTGTTAATTTATCTGTATATCCGGTTTGGTTTTTAACCGCTAAGGTCGCCAGGGTTTCACGAAGCGCCCGGAGAACTGCCTGGCGTCCTTCGCGTTTTTTTGTTTTAGTTTACCCGGTCAAACAAATATAGGTAATCATAATGGACAATTGGTTTCTGACGGCTTAAGCCTTTTTTGTCCTGGGCGGACTTCGTACCATATTCAGCCTTTCCCAGACCGATTTTTTCTCCCTTTTCGTTGAGTATCCGGATCACTTCTCCCTTTACAAAATCCCCGTTGACCGACACGACACCCACCGGCAATAAGCTGACGATTTGTCCAGACCGCAAAGCGGCTTCCGCTCCCTCATTGATCACAATTTCTCCTTTCGAGAAATTTTCGCTGTGTGCGATCCACTTTTTATGGTTTTTTCTTGATTTTCCGGGTTCAAAATAGGTGCATTTTAGTTTGCCCAAATCATAATCCACCAGCACCTGGTCTCTTTTGCCGTTGGCAATAACGACCTCTATGCCCAGGTCTGCTGATTTCTTGGCAATGCTCATTTTTGTCCGCATCCCCCCCCGGCCAAAGGCGGATTTAACCGGAGCGATATAGGTGCCAAGGGCGGGCATCTTCTGCCCCACATACTCTATCAGTTTGGAGTCGGGATGATCCGGATCTCCCGTGAAGATGCCGTCTACATTGCTTAACAGGATCAGGGAATCCGCATCAATCATGGCGGCCACCAGCCCGGCAAGTTCATCATTGTCCGTAAACATAAGTTCCGTGACCGCCACGGTGTCGTTTTCATTGATCACGGGAAGAATTCCTTTGTTGATGAGGCCGAAAAGGCAGTTTTTCATGTTCAGGTAATGTTTTCTGTCCCTGAAATCCTCCTTCGTCACCATCAACTGAGCAATATGTGTGTTATGCTCCAAAAACAACGCTTTATAAGATTGGATCAGTTCCACCTGGCCTACCGCCGCCAGGATCTGCCGTTGGATCACAGGGTCAGTTTTACCTTCAAAGGAAATCGACTGTCTGCCGAAAGCGACGGCGCCGGAAGAAATAAGAACCGGCTGTCGCCCCTTTTTTCTAAGGTAGACGATTTGGTCCACTAGCGCCGACATGCGTTTCCTATCCGGGGAGCCGTCCTTTTGGGTCAGCACATTTGATCCGATTTTGATGGCTATTATTTTTGTTTTGTTGGCCATATGGTTTATTTACGGCAAAATTAAGAAGTATTCTTAGATTTGGTCCTTTTCTTGACAATAATGGGCCAATAGAGATGGTCATGTGGTACGGTTTGTCGTGGATCAGAGGGCCGCAGTCCGATTTCTTTAAATGATGTTTTTATTGCCTTAAACATTGGGCGGAACGCTTGGGAGCGTTTACTATAATTCATGAGAGAATGGGTGAATTAATTATTGCATTTAGCAATTGGATTTGGGGCACCCCGCTGCTGTTGTTGCTGATGGGCGGGGGCGTGTTTTTGTTCCTTTATTCAGGGATGATTCCCTTGTTTGGCTTCAGGCATGCCCTGAAGGTGGTCGGTGGAAAGTATGATGATCCGGAAGCCCAGGGAGACATCACCTCGCTTCAGGCTTTAGCTTCTGCCGTGGCCGCGACGGTAGGTCTGGGAAATATCAGCGGGGTGGCCTTGGCCATCAGTACGGGCGGACCGGGGGCAATATTCTGGTTGTGGGTTTCAGCCTTGGTCGGTATGGCCACCAAATACTTTACCTGTACGCTTGCGCTGATGTACCGGGGCAAGGATTCTTCCGGGCATGTGCAGGGCGGTCCCATGTACGTCATCGAGGAAGGGATGGGGAAAAAATGGAAACCGCTTGCCATTATTTTTTCGGTCGCCGGGATACTGGGCCTATTGGTGATCTTTCAGGCCAATCAACTCACGGCAATTTTCAGAATGGTGATTTTGGATCCTTTGGGTTTGGACGCGGGTGCGTCCACAAAATGGATCATTGGGACCGCGTTGACGTTTATTGTGGCAGGCGTTATTCTAGGCGGAATCCAACGGATAGCCGCAGTAGCCACCGCACTGGTTCCTTTTATGGTTTTACTTTATTTTGGAACTGTTCTATTGATCGTCGTCAGGTACCTGGGAGAAGTCCCCGCCATGTTGCTTTTGATTGTTGAAGATGCTTTTACGGGTGAGGCGGTTATGGGAGGGGCTGTGGGGGCGGTGATTATTACCGGAGCAAGAAGGGCGGCTTTTTCCAACGAAGCTGGAATAGGCACGGCCCCCATGGTCCATGGGGCTTCCAAAAATAGTGAGCCTGTACGGGAGGGGCTTATTGCCATGCTGGGACCTTTTATTGACACCATTGTGGTCTGCACGCTCACGGCCCTGGTGATTATGCTGACTGGCGTGTGGAAGTCCGGGGAACATGATGGGGTATTGTTGACAGTTTCTGCCTTTGATGTCGCTTTACCCGGCTTTGGCAGGTATTTGCTTATGCTGGCGGTTTTAGTTTTTGCGCTTTCGACCATGTTCACCTATTCCTATTATGGGCACAAATGCTTCAATTACCTTTTTGGGCAGGAGAAGGCGGACTATTATAACTACTTTTATTTGGGAACCATCGTGGTAGGCGCCGTCACTTCCCTGGGGGTGGTGATGAGTTTTGTAGACGGCATGTATGCCGTCATGGCCTTTCCTACGATGATTTCGACCCTGTACCTCGCCCCAAGGGTTAAAGCGGCCACCAAAGATTATTTTGAGCGCATGAAAGTTAAGGAACAATGAAAATTCTTGTCGCACCCAATGCTTTTAAAGGGACCATTTCCGCAGAGAAAGCTGCCCGGATTATTCAAAAAGCCCTTGCTGAAGAAAAGCCTGAAGCAAACATTACTTTATGTCCCATAGCAGACGGGGGAGACGGTACCTGCCAGTTGTTGGGCAAACACATGAAGCTGGAGGAGGTAAAACTAATGGCGCTGAACCCAATCGGGAAGCCCATTTCCGGTTCTTATTTTTTGGATAAAGTCCAAAACACCGCTTATATGGACGTTTCCACCGTTTCGGGAATCCAGTGCCTGCAACCAGAGGAAATCAACGCCCACATGACCAGCACATTTGGCACCGGAGAAATGGTTGCTCATGCCTTTGGGATGGGGGCGGAGCATATTGTATTGGGATTGGGAGGCAGTGCCACCGTGGATATGGGATCAGGAATTTTACGCGCGTTGGGCTATTTGTTTTTGGATACAAAAGGTAGGGAACTCCCCATGTTCAGTCCTGGGCTTTTCTCCAGAACTGCCTATATCCAGGCTCCCGTCAAGCCTCTGCCCCTACGGTTTACCTGCCTGTGTGATGTTAAAAATATGTTTTTCGGCGAAAAGGGAGCCATCCCGGTGTTTGGGCCGCAAAAAGGCCTGAAGGCCGGGGAACTTGAACAATATGCGCGGGATGCCCTTCATTTTTTTGAATTGCTAAAGAAAAAATCCCCCTTCAATCTGGAAGACCGCCCGGCATTCGGGGCTGCCGGGGGAATAGCCCTGGGCCTGAGTGCGTTTTTTCCGGTAGAACTGGAGGAAGGGGCAAAGTTCTTTTTTGAAAAGGTAGCTATGGACCAAAAGGTACGGCAAGCGGACTGGATCATCACCGGGGAGGGCAAGTATGATTCCCAATCCGCAGGAGGCAAGGGAAGTTACGAATTGCTGCAGCTTGCCCAAAGTCACGGAAAAAAAACTGCCCTTGTAAGTTCTGGGAGGGAGGGAATGGATAGCGGTTT
>DATGOS010000445.1:0-5435 GCA_035305725.1 Cyclobacteriaceae bacterium | reverse complement strand
CAACTGTACGTTCGATATACTGGTGTTCAGGTTTTCCGCAATGGCGGGAAAACCCGGAAGGTACATGTCTATTGAAAATGGGCTGATGGTGCAGAGCGCTCCTAAAATCAATATCAGTACAAAATTTTCTTTTCTACTCATCTATTAACCGGCTAAAAATCTAAAACTAAAATCACCCGTGGATAACAAGACATTCTTCTGGAAAGTTCTAGACTTGCTTGAGCGTCGGGATGTTTTTTGGACGTGACAATAATGTTGACGACAGGGCGGGTTGGCGTTGTTCAATGGGATTTTATGCTTGCCTGAGCTTGATGTAGGGTGAACAATGAAGCTATCTGTAAAAGATCAAGGTGATCTTGGGACTGATCTTCTACTACCTATAATATGCGGTTTTTTTCCAACCGTACCTGGATGCTGTTGTAGTAAAGCACCGTCAGCCCTTCAAAACCCGAGTCGGTTCCAATAATCAGCCACAAACTTCCGTCGGAACCGGTTGTCACGCTGAAGGGCCTATTGCTATTGCTTCTTTGGATCAGCTCGTATTGGTATTCTTCCCCTTCGATCCCCACCGTGCCGATGTTGATCATATCCGATCCCTCTTCGATTTGGTTTCCTTTGTCGATATTCATTCTTAAATAACGAGCCCCCTCATCGTCCTGTAGTACCGGGACGGGCTCCTCAGCAGTCGCTCCAACTTTAAGAAATACCGAACCACCAGGACTTCCGCCTATTCCCGGCGAACTTTGGGGGTATTGAGACGCCATTTCTATGTCAAAGTAAACCTGATAGGTGGTTGACGGCGGAAGGCCGGTCAGCTGCCTTTTTAGAAACATAAAAAGGTCGTCACTGCGGTTATGTCCCTGAATCCGGATGGAATTTTCCTCAACCCCCGTTTCCTCCGGCAGGGGGGAATGGCTTACCTCCAGTTCGTAGCTTTCGTGACCCTCTTCCGGCAGGTCCGCAAATCCGGCGACCCAGCCTTCCTCGTTTTCTTCAAAGTCAAAGGAAAGTTCTACAATATCGGGAGTGGGTGTTTCGTCCTCCGACTGACAGGCAAACATGCCTGTGACACTTACCAATAAGTATAGGTATATCCAGGATGGCTTCTTCATGGTGTTGTTGGTTTAGATTTTTATAAGGCAAATCCTGACTCGAAATATCAAACACCATACCACCTGCGGAAGAGCGGGATGCAATTATAGGACATGATACGTTGCAGTGGATAGGAAATATTTGTCGACGAATCAAAACGTTTCACGGGGTAGTAGCGAAGTTTAGCCGCAAAGGGTGCCAAAAATTAATTGTGCTACTCTCCTGTTCTTTTCATCTTTTCCATCAGCCACTACGAACTAATTTTGTAAGCGGCTACTTAATATAGCATATGCTGGTCAAATGATATGAAGTCAATACCTTACGTAGAATATACTAAAATAGAGGATTCCGATTTGAATCAATGGTATTACATGTCCCATCTCAGTGATGCCTGTGCATCCATGGATTCCCACCGCACTTCAGCCTATGCCATCTGCTTGCTGAGTAAAGGAGAAATCCAGTTGGAGTCCGACCTTTTTGTGCAAAAGGCCCAAGCCCCGGCCATCTTCACCATTGCTCCCTCAGCGATTCGTAAATTTACAGAACTCGAAACGCACTATGACGCCAAAATATTTTTTTTCCGGAAAGAGATATTCCTGGAGGGGCAGGCCGACATTCATTATCTCGATAAGTTTGAGTTTTTTGAGAAAAGAGGACAACAGGTAGTGGCGCTGGATTCCAGCCAATACCAAAAATTTTCAACCTATTTTGAACTGATCCATGGAAAAATCTTTAATACCGCTCCCAACACTTCCGACATCATCCGAAGTCTGATTTATATCGTACTCAATGAAATCGATGACGTTCACCAACAACAAACCCCCGGGCAGTCTCCTGATGCAGACAAAGGTATCCATATTCTTTCGCAATTTAAGGCACTTTTGGCCGATCACTTTATTGAGGAAAGGAAGGTTTCTTTTTATGCGGACAAAATGCACCTGACCCCCAAGTATTTTTCTACGGTCATTAAAGAAGTCAGCGGCAAGACGGCCGGTGCATGGATCAATGAGATGCTCCTCCTGGAAGCAAAGGTCCGTCTCCAAAACAAAGCGCATAGCATAGCCCAGATCGCTTACGACCTTGATTTCTCCGACCCCTCCCATTTCGGGAAATTTTTCAAAAAACACACGGGAATAAGCCCGCTGGAATACAGAAGCTGAACCAGCCCGCTCCGACTATTGTACCACGTTCACCCGCTGAAGCCCCTTTAAAAGTTTTGGGATCCGGAAAATGTTGTGTTATCATTTATTTGCCAAGGAGCTCGACCATTACGATCGTCGTTACCAAGGTGCTAAGTTAATAATCCTATGCCATTGACGTTCTAGGGTTTGCTTATTTTTATGTGCTGGTACGCTAGCTCATGGTTGCCCAAAGCAAAACCTAAGGCGCAATCCGACTTTTATACCATTACCTCCTACTTTCGCCCCTTCCCTACGGGGGCTTACATCCGTATCTTTGTATAGTACTTAAATAATTGTAGAAGATTAAATATAATCATCATGAAAACTCTAAGATTTCAATTGGAAGTACTTACCTGTCCAAGCTGTATCAATAAAATCGAAGGCGTGCTGAAAAAGGAAGACGGCGTTGAAGACGCTAAAGTTCTGTTCAACTCCAGCAAAGTGAAAGTGGAATACAATGAAGAAAAAACCAGTGCTGACAAACTGGCCGCTCTCATCGAACAACTTGGGTACCCGGTCCTCTCTCAAAAAGCCGCATAACTAAATTAAAACAAGAAAATGATGAAAAGCAAAAACAAAAATATCCTGACATTGATATCAGGTGGATTGCTCCTCGCTGCTTTACTAAACTATTTGGCAGGCGCGGGGAGCCTGGCGCTGGATGTTCTTTTAATCATCGCGGCTGTTGTTGCAGGAGTACCCATTGCGATGAAAGCATTCCAGGCAATGCGGATGAAAGCATTTAGCATTGATCTGCTGGTGACGATCGCCGTCATAGGCGCGATGATTATCGGGGAATATACCGAAGCTGCGGTGGTTACTTTCCTGTTTTTGTTCGGTGATTATCTCGAAGGGCGTACGCTGAGAAAAACACGTGCGTCTTTAAAATCGCTGATGGACATGGCACCGCTCGAAGCTACCGTTTTAAGAGCTGGACAACGTGTCACTGTCCCCGCAGATGAAGTGGAACTGGGCGACCATGTGATTGTGCAGCCGGGAGGAAGAATTCCGGTAGACGGAAAGGTGATCGCCGGCCATTCGTTGATCAACGAAGCAGCTATTACCGGCGAATCCTTTCCCGTTAACAAGCGCAAAGGGGATCAGGTTTTCAGCAGTACCATCTCCGACAACGGCTATCTGGAGATCATCGCCGAAAGAGTGGGGGATGATACCACCTTTGCAAAAATCATCGAATTGGTGGAAGAGGCGCAGGAAACCAAAGCCAAAACCCAAAAATTCATGGAGCGGTTCGCCGCCTATTATACGCCCGGTATTATCGTACTTTCTGTGCTGGTTTGGCTTATTACCCAAAATGTCCACCTGGCACTGACCTTTCTTGTAATTGCGTGTCCTGGCGCATTGGTGATTTCTGTACCGGTTTCCATTGTAGCCGGAATCGGTAACGGTGCCAAAAACGGGATTCTGATCAAAGGAGGCGACAAAATGGAAAGCCTTGCGAAAGTCAATGCCGTCGTATTTGACAAAACGGGTACTTTGACCAAAGGCAAACCGTCGGTAACCGACATACAGGCTTTTGGGATCTCCAAGGATGAATTGCTCAGACTGGCTGCGGAAGTGGAAGTAGCATCCGAACACCACCTGGGTAAAACCATTGTAAAAAAGGCCGAGGAAGGAGGATTGGATTTACTGAACAAGCCAACAGCGGTTGAAATTATGAAAGGCCATGGTCTCCAGGCCGTGTTAGCGTCCGAAAATATATATGTCGGAAATAAGTCAGGTGCGGAGAAACTGGGTATTGTCCTTGCCCCCATAATGAATGATTATCTGTTGCAACAACAAGAAAAAGGATACACAGCGGTTCTTGTAACTAGGAACAAAAAAGTGATTGGAATTATATCCATAGCGGACCGGATACGTGAAGAAGCACCGTCGGCAATCCAGGCATTGCGTGAACAGGGAATCAAGCATACAGTAGTGCTTACCGGGGACAACCAAACTGTGGCCGAAAAGGTAGCCAGGCAATTGGGAATCGACCGGGTATTTGCAGAATTATTGCCGGAGGATAAAGTGGACAAGGTACGCGCATGCAAGGATTCCGGAATCAAACTGGCGATGGTTGGGGACGGAATAAACGACGCTCCGGCTATCGCCACAGCCGATGTCGGCATTGCGATGGGCGGGACGGCAACCGATGTGACCATGCAAACCGCGGACGTTATCCTGATGTCTGACAAATTGGACAAGTTGCCGTATGCCATTCAACTGGCCAAGGCCACCATCCGCAATATGAAGCAAAATACCTACTTCGCATTGATTACGGTAGCACTCTTGCTTGCGGGTGTTCTGACAGGCAACATCTATCTGGCTTCCGGTATGCTGATTCACGAAATAAGTGTGATTCTAGTTATATTGAATGCGGTACGACTGGTACGCTTCCCAAAATCCCAGTTCAGATTCAGACCAATAATAGCCTGGACAAAAAGGAAGGAAGCTGCTCCAGTAGGGGAACTGGCTTATCCAGGATGTAGTGCTTAACGGAATCCGACTTTTGTACCATTCCTCCCTACTTCCAACGCTTCCGGGAGGCTGGCTTCAGTAGTATCTTTGTATTGTAAAAAATGAAAAACAACAAGGCTTAAAAAGTATAACTATGAAAACGATGAACAAAATCAAAAATAGTCTGGGGAAAGCAGCGGTTTTGCTTGCGGCAATGATGTTGGCATTCACTGTGCCCACTTACGCACACTGTGATTCTTATGATGGCCCCGTTATTCAGGATGCCTATAAAGCCCTGGATCAGGAAGATGTAAGTTATGTTATGAAGTGGATCTTTGAGGATCAGGAAGCAGAAATCACAAGCCTGTTTAACAAAACCGTTAACTTAAAGCAGGGGGATGCTGAGGTATATGGTATTGTGGAGAAACACTTTCTGGAAACACTTGTCCGCCTTCACCGGGAAACAGAGGGAGCTCCGTACACGGGATTAAAGCCGGCCGGTTCTACGGCTCCTATAGTCCAGATGGCCGACAATTCGATTGAAAACCTGGAGGTGAAAACCTTGCTCACGAATCTGGGCAACCACATTCAAGCGGTAATCACTGATAAATACAACAAGGTGGCGGAGCTGAGCACAGTGAAAGACAATTCAGTTGCCGAAGGAAGAGCTTACGTGGTTGCTTATGTAGATTATACACATACTTT
>DATGOS010000444.1:0-4685 GCA_035305725.1 Cyclobacteriaceae bacterium | reverse complement strand
AGGGGACTGAAAGGCCTGACCCTTCCCGACTGGGCCACATGAAGATAGATCATGGTCGTGTCGATGCACACATGGCCCAACAGTTCTTTGATACTCAAGATGTCAAGGCCTTCCTCAAGAAGATGTGTGGCATAGGTATGGCGAAGGGTATGGACGGTCATTTCCTTGGTGATTCCGGCCTCCTTTTTTGCCTGCTTCAAGGCCCACTGCACCCCCCGCTGGGAATACCTGCTGTCGAAGTCGCCACCCGCACGGCCGTTGATCTCCTGTTCCCTGCCGTTGAAGAGCCAGACGGCGGGCTGTTCGGCTTGAATGTAGGCTTTCAGCCCCCTGATCAGGATATTTGAGAGGGGGACATACCTGTCCTTTTTGCCTTTTCCCTGCCGGACATGGAGCATATTTCTGTCAAAGTCCAGATCGGATAATTTAAGGCGGGCTGATTCCGGTAATAATAAAATCAGTACCGCGTGAATAGAGTTTGGTCAAGTAAACAAGAAAACAGCTCCGGATTGCCCTCCGTCTCCAAGTCCTGACCGTTGTACGCAAGCGGGCGAAAGTACAGCAGACAAGCGGACAAATTAAACTAAAAAGAAATGGGATTAAATTTGAAAAATAAAGTTGTTTTGATAACAGGGGCTCACAATCCGTTTGGAATTGGTGCTGCAACTGCTTTCAAGTTTGCCGAAGAAGGTGCAAGTGTTGTGATAGTTTATAAAAGGCTACACTTTACATATAATCCTGACAATACACACGAAAACGGATATGACAAATATCACAAAATGCTGTCTGCAGATGCTTCAACGGTTGAGCAAAACTTACGGAAACTTACGGATAACTATCTTATTCTCGAAAAGGATATTGCTGCAATTGACGCTGCAAACGAAATTTTTGACATTATCAAAGAGAAATTTGGAAGCGTTGATATATTGGTAAACAATGCGGCTATGTATGACGCAAACGATACTGTTTTTACTGTTGATGCACAGGGAATAGATACAACGATTGGTGTTAATGTGAAAGCGGCAGTATTGTTAATCAAGGAATTTGTTAAGAGAGCGAAAAACGGCGGTCGCATTATCAACATAAGTACAGATGCTGCCCAACGGTTTGCTGGACAAATAATGTATGGTGCAAGCAAAGCAGCAATGGAAGCCCTGACACGCAGTATTGCTATAGAAGTCGGCAAATTTGGAATAACTGTTAATACAGTTGCGCCCGGACCCATCCAGACAGGTTGGATTGACAAGCAACTTGAACAACAAGTACTGCCGGATATTCCAATGGGGCGAATTGGAATGCCCGACGATATTGCTGACACCATTTTATTTTTGGCTTCCGACCGTGCAAAATGGATAACAGGACAGGTAATTCAAGTTTCAGGTGGACACGCAATATAATAACGAACAAAATGTGAGAAATGCCAGCGTACAACTTGCGGTTTGGCGCAAGCGGGAGTGTGGCTCGTTGGAACTGTAGTGGGAAAAATCACCGTTTGTGCTTCGTTTCACCGTTAGTGAGCCCCCCGCCTGCGCCAAGCCGCTGGGTCGTTACCAACCATACAATTAACCTACCCTAAATAAGGTTCCCAATTTGAGAATATTTAAGTATCTTTGCATTAGCTAAAAAGTAATGGAAAGAATTTTTGCTAAAAGCACCTTGAGGAAGTATTGGGAAAAGCACCCGGAAACAGAGCAGTATTTAAAAACCTGGTATGATACTGTGATTGGTTCAACCTGGCTTACACCCAATGATGTAAAACAATCTTACGCAAATGCCAGCATATTGAAAGACAGTAGGATTGACATCAAGGGAAATTCTTTCAGGCTGGTAGCAAAATTCAATATTGAGAAACAGTGGGTGTTCATACGGTTCATCGGAACACATAATGAGTATGACAGGATTGATGCAGATACGATTTAATTGAAAGGCACATGGAATTAAGACCAATAAAATCAGAATCAGATTATCAAAAGGCACTTGAAAGGCTAGGAAAGATTTTCGATGCACCTATAGGTACGTCCGAAAGTGATGAAGCCGATATTCTTGGATTGATGGTGGATGATTATGAAAAGAAACATTATCCGATCGATGCCCCCGATCCTATTGAAGCCATAAAAATAAGGATGGAAGAACTTCAATTAAAGCAAAAAGATCTGGTGAACGAAATCGGAGGAAAAAGCAGGGTTTCTGAAATACTCAACAGGAAAAGGAAATTGACGGTAGAAATGATAAGGAACTTAACTGGAAAGCTAAACCTTTCACCTGGGTTATTGATTACAGATTATCGATTGTCCAGATAAAGGAACGGTTGGTAACATTAGCTTGGAGCCAGCGGCGGATTCCGGTTAAAAAAAGTTCAGTACTTCGAATAGCGTTTGGTCAAGTAATCAAGAAAACAGCTCCGGAATTGCCCACCGTCGCAAAGCCCTGACCGTTAGCGAAAATACCGAGAACGAACAGCTAAAGAAAATTTTCGTAAATTGGAAATAAAAAGACATGGGTAATCTTTCAATAAATAACAAGACTTTGGAAAAGTACTTTGGGCTGTTGAACCGCCTGGATAATCCATCAAAGAAAAGGTTGATTATAAAGCTTACAGAATCGCTGGATTTTGAAAAGAATGCTACGGATTTGAAAATATTGTTTGGAGCATGGGAGGATTCCAAGGACTCTGATGAAATAATAAAGGAAATTAAGGAATCGAGGGTCAATAAGAGAGAAATCGAAGGCTTTGAATGAAATACCTGCTTGATACAAATATTTGCATTCACTTTTTCAGAGGAAAATTCAATCTCTACGGAAAATTTTAGGAAATAGGCATTGAAGATTGTGCTATTTCTGAAATCACATTGGCTGAACTCGTTTTTGGGGCCGAAAATAGTTCTAACCCAAGGAAGAATTTTGATTTAATAGAAAGTTTTTCAGATCAGGTAATGATTTTACCAATAATCAACGCCATTTACCTTTATGGAAAAGAAAAAGCAAGATTAAGATCTCAGGGAAGGATGATCAGTGATTTTGACCTCTTGATCGGTTGCACTGCTGTTGAAAAGGACCTGATTATGGTAACTGAAAACATGCAGGAATTTGGAAGGATAGCAGGAATCAAAATGGAAAACTGGATAAGGCGCTGATGAAGGCACCTGACAATGGACAAAAGAACTGTGATTTGGCAAATTCATTCAGAGAAAAACCATTTGACTTTTAAAAACAGGACTAAAAGTTGAAGGACGAGGTACGGTTGGAGGCGAAGAATTTTTTTAAATATTATAAAGTCCATGAACTATGTGAAAAAATATTTCAGAAGCCCAGGACCAAACCAATGGCTACCGACTACATTTTTCGCGTCTAATGCTGCCTTGTTAAAGTACCTACAAATCAGGAGGAAAAATTCCCTTAGCTGCTGACGATTTCCAGTTTTTGCCCCACCAGTCGGGTGACGGCCTGGATGGCTGGAGGAAAGACCTTTCTAAGGTCAATGTCACTGTTGTTGGTCAGGCTTTCCTTCAGGGTCAGCATGAAAATATTTTTAATTTCCGTCGCCAGATTGATTTTACATATTCCACGGTTTATCGCTTCACGGAGGGTATGGTCCGGAATTCCTGAACCCCCATGAAGCACCAGGGCAGTTTTTGTGGCTGCCTGGATCCGGCTAAGCCGTTCCAGGTCCAGCAGGGGCTCCCGGTCGTAAAAGCCATGCGCGGACCCGATGGCTACGGCCAGGGCATTGATGCCTGTTTCTTCGGAGAAGCGCGCTGCATCAGCGGGTTCCGTAAACCCGATCTTGTCGCTGGACTGGCCTAACTTTGCGATATATCCCAATTCAGCTTCTACATTGGCGCCATAAGACTGGGCCAGCTTTACAACTTTTTGAGTGATGGCTATGTTTTCCTCGATCGGTTTTTCGCTGGCGTCGATCATGACCGAATCGAAACCCTCATCCAGACACTTATGGATGAGATCATAGGACTCCGCATGGTCGAGGTGAAGCCATCCTTCTACCTGGAAAGCCTTAAGTGCCGCACGTGCCATTTTTACGGCAATGGGAAGGCCCATATAGTCAATGCTGCTTTTGGTAAGTTGCAAGATGATGGGCTGTTGCCGATCGGAAGCAGCCTGTACCACCCCCCGTAAGGTTTCGTAATTGTAAAAATTTGTAGCTAGCAGACAGCCTTTTTCTTCCTGTAGCGTCCGGAGCTTAGTCTGTAGATTTGTTTGCGTCATATCCGAATTTTTCTTTTGCAATGCCCATGATGTTTTCCGGATCCTTAAAGGCACCAGTTCCTCCCGGAGCGGTAGTGGAGATGGCTCCAATCAGGTTCCCGAATTCCTGGCATCTGTCCAGTGATGCCTGTCTCAAAAATTGCGCAACAAACCCCGCATTAAAACTATCTCCCGCGCCGATGGCATCCACCACTTCTTTGTTAAGAAAGGGGGGTATATGGAGCAGCTTATCCTCATGAAGGGATATGGACCCCTTGTTGCCCATCTTTATCACCACGGTGGTTTTTGAACCTTTCAACGCACTGATCGCCATATCCAGGTTTTCATGCCCTGTCAGTTTCATCAGCTCCGATTCATTGGGCAAAAAAACATCCAGATGGGAAAAGACAGAATTGAGGTTAAGGTCCCATTGCTCAGAGGGATCCCATTGGGGATCAAAAGAGGTGGTCAGCCCCTCCTGT
>DATGOS010000443.1:0-5092 GCA_035305725.1 Cyclobacteriaceae bacterium | reverse complement strand
GTTGAACTTGAAAATTGTGTCCCGATCTCTCAGTCTCTCCGTCCCTTAGTCTCTCCGTCCCTAAGTCTCTGAGTCCCTCCGACCAAATCACTGATGCTCTTCCCTCAACAGGTCATTCACCGTCTTGACGGGATTGAAGGTAATCAAGGGTACTTCCACAAAGATGGAGCTCCAGTCGGACATGGCCCCGTTCCAGAGCCCCGGGAGCTCCTGTGCTTTTAGGGGTTTGCCATTTTTTGATTTTTGGGTAATAAAGCCCGTTTTGGGATCCCTGAATTTCAAGAGGTCAAATTTGTTTCCTTTATAGTCTTTGATGCCACAGACCAGGTCGGTGGGGTTAAAATGGGTGGAGGCCCTGAACAGGCTGTTTTGATGTTCGTCCTCCAGGTTAAGCTGGGCGGATTCGGCAATCTGCAGGGACAGCGAACCGTCGTCCTCCAGGGCCCAAAACGGACCGCCTCCGGGTTCTCCGGTGTTTTCTACCATTCCGCACACCCGAATGGGCCGGTTGAGCTTGTTGCGCAGGAATGCCCTCTTTTCCGCCGGGGAAAGACTGTTATAGTGGGGAGGAAGTTTAGCTCCAAGCTCATCAGCATAGACCTTTTCGGCATTGGCAACACCATCTTCGTCCATATTATCCAGACGCTCCAGGGCGTCAAATATTTTTTCCTGTACGGTAAGCAAAACCCCTCCAATAGCTTTTTTATAAGATACCGTGGCCCCCTTCAAGCGGTCCGGCACCACGTTGTCCACGTTTTTGATAAAGACCAAATCCGCGTCTATCTCATTGAGGTTTTCCAACAGGGCGCCATGTCCGGCAGGCCGGAAAAGTATTTCTCCGTCTTCTTCCACAAAAGGGCTGTTGTCGGGATTGACTGCGATAGTGTCCGTTGATTTTTTCTGCTGGGAAAAGCTGACCAAAAATTTCGAGGCAAATTTTTCCTCCATCGCCGGTTTGATTTCATTTACATGCTGCTCAAACTTTTCCTGATGCTCCGGCGATACGGTAAAATGCAGCCGCACCGTGTTGTCCCTGCCCATTCCATAAAGCGCCCCTTCCACAAAATGCTCATGGACAGGCGTCCTGGTTTCGTCGGGATAGGTATGGAACTTTAACAAGCCTTTTGGCAGGGAGCCGTATCCCAGCCCCTCTTCGTCCAGAAGATACCGGACAATCATGGTGTGCTTTTTTTGTGCCAGGGCATCATCAATGCTGCTCCCGGCTTTTTTCAGGCTTTGGTCAAGGTCTTCATAAAAGGCGAAGGAAGAAATATTTGACAGAAAATGTTCAGTAAAAGAATTGGATTGGAGACTCTCATCGTCGGCTTCCAGAAACGCGTACAGTTCTTTGAACATGCGGCTTGCCGCCCCGCTGGCAGGCACAAATTTCTCAATAACCTTTACCGCAGCCCCTTTTTCATAAGTTTCGATATAATCCTGCAGTTTCTGTTCGGAAAGCTGCATGATGCCATCCCCAAGGAGCGCAGGAGCCTGGATGTTTAAGTACGGGAAGTTGTTTTCAAAGTTCCTGATCTGTTCCTCCGCTTTTTCCACGGACATCCCCTGCCGGGTGATTTGCTGTTTTAGTTGTTCTTCCATCATGTTTAATCCAGTTACCAGTGATTCAAATTAAAAAGATAATAACGAGTTAGCAAAAGCATGGCCAGCGGCAGCGTTGGAATGTAAATATCCCGCCTTTAAAAAATTGGTTTAAATTTTGCCGCTAAGGCCAAAGATGCGTTTTTGAATCCAAATATTTTACGAAATTTAAGAATAATTTATCTAAAACAAATATGAGATGGCAGGGTAGGAGACAGAGCCGCAACATTGAGGACCGGCGTGGACGCTCGGGCTCTTTTGGCGGAGGAAGGGGCATTTCCCCGTTGGCAATCGGCATGCTAATGCGCTTCCTTTTCTCGAAAACCGGTCTGGTCGTGGCGGGGATTTTTATACTGATCCTGTGGCTGACGGGCACCAACCCGTTAGCGCTTTTGCAACAGTTTACAGGGGGAGGGATGGGCAATGCGGCGGTCACCCAGTATGAGGGCAGTCCCGAAGAGGAAAGGCTGGCTGATTTTAGCGCGGTGGTTTTGGCGGAAACGGAAACGGTTTGGAATGCGCTGTTGGACAATTACCGCGAACCAGTTTTAGTGTTGTTTACTGGGACGGTACAGTCTGCCTGTGGAATGGCATCCTCGGCTTCGGGTCCATTTTATTGTCCCGGTGATGAAAGGCTATATATAGACTTAAGTTTTTACAAGGACCTGAAGGAACGGTTTAACGCGCCCGGAGATTTTGCCCAGGCCTATGTCATTGCCCATGAGGTGGGTCATCATGTACAAAATCTGATGGGCCTGACGGACAAGGTTCATGCCATGAGAAGCCAGCTTAGCGAGGAAGAGTATAACAGGCTGTCGGTAAGGCTGGAACTTCAGGCGGATTATTTGTCGGGGGTGTGGGCACACCATGCCCAGTACACGCAACAAATTCTGGAAGAGGGCGATATTGAAGAGGCTTTAAACGCTGCAAGTGCCATCGGGGATGACCGTCTCCAACAGCAAAGCCAGGGCAGGGTGGTGCCGGATTCCTTTACCCACGGAACCTCCGAGCAACGGATGAGATGGTTTAAAAAAGGGTATGAAGCGGGGGATTTGTCCGAATGGGATACCTTTAGCGCTGAAGAGCTTTAAAACCCCGGTTTGATCCGTGTTGTCGGCGTCTCATGTTAAACATGCCCGATACCTCCCCGATCACCGGGTCAAGCGCTTGAAAATTAGCTTGGAGCAGCGTGGAGAAAGAAGTGCTTCGGGATAATTCCCACGGGAAAAATTTTTTGAATTAGGAGAAGATCGGTATGTTTGGAATTATATTTCATATAATTTAAACTTTTACCCAACCCATCCAATTATGGTTAAGATCAATTATCAGCTTAGGGCCAAGGATTTAAAAAGCCAGCTCGAAAGGTTTTGGGAATTGTCCGGGGAAAAAATCTCAGCCATAGAGCGGGAATATGACCAAAGCAAAGGCTCCCCCGTTTTTACCCATAAAGGCAAATATACGACCAGGGGATGGACCGAATGGACACAGGGTTTTCAATTTGGTTCCTCCATCCTGCAGTTTGACGCCACGGGTCAGGAGGAATATCTTGAAAAAGGCAGAACCAAAACGCTTGAACTGATGGCGCCCCATATCAGTCACACCGGCGTGCATGACCACGGATTTAACAATGCCAGTACGTACGGCAACCTGCTTCGGCTGATGGTGGAGGGGAAAATTCCTTATAATGCATGGGAGAAGAATTTTTATGAACTTGCCCTCAAAATTTCGGGAGCCGTTCAGGCGGGCCGGTGGACCAATATCCAGAATGGAGGATTTATCTATTCCTTCAACGGACCCCACTCGCTCTTTGTGGATACCATCCGTACGGTCCGGATATTGATGCTTAGCCACAGTTTAGGCCACGTATTGCAGGATGAAAACGACAAAAAAATTAACCTGTTGGTGCGCGGGCTTCAGCACGCCAAGGCCACTGCGGATTATTCCGTCTTCTATGGCAAAGGCCGGGATCGGTACGATCGCTGGGGCCGAACCGCCCATGAAAGCGTGTTTAACACCAACGACGGTAATTTCCGAAATCCAAGCACACAGCAGGGCTATACCGGGTTCTCTACCTGGACACGTGGGCTTGCCTGGGGAATGTTGGGTTTTGCCGAAGAACTGGAGTACGTGGCTACCCTGTCGGATGAGGATCTGGCCGCCTATGGCTCAAGAGAGGAAATCGAAGACTTTATGCTACAGGCGGCCAGGGCCACTTGTGATTTTTATATAGAACATACCCCGGTGGACGGCATTCCTTACTGGGATACGGGAGCTCCGAATTTACATAAACTGGGCGATTATCTATCCCTGCCCGCGGATCCTTACAATGATTTCGAACCGGTTGACAGTTCGGCCGCTGCCATCGGGGCGCAGGGCCTGCTCCGTCTGGGCAGATACCTGCAGGAAAAAGGAGAGGCGGATGCGGGGAACAAATATTGGCAGGCAGGCCTCACCGTTTTACAGACCCTGTTTCAGGAACCTTACCTGAGTACTGACCCTGGTCACCAGGGAATCATCCTGCATTCCATTTACCATCAGCCCAATGGCTGGGATTATGTTCCCGAAGGTCAAAAGATCGCCTGTGGCGAATCCAGTATGTGGGGCGATTACCATGCGCGGGAGCTGGCGCTATATGTGCACCGTATTATCGGGGAGGAGCGCTATTATACCTTTTTTAACTGCCTGTCATGAGTGAACACAGGATAGAAGACTTAAACAAGCTGTGTATCCATACCATCACCACTAAATCCTGGTCTGTTGAGGAGGCGGCGGAAAATTACCAAAGGGTGGGGGTGAAGGGGATTTCCGTATGGCGACAATACCTTGAGGGCCGCGATATCGTCAGGACCGGCGACATGTTGCGTAGCCATGATCTGGAAATCGTTTCTTTGGTCAGGGGAGGGTTCTTTCCGTCCACCTCTTCCGATAAACGAAACCGGGCCATTGAAGACAATAAGAAAGCCGTCGATGAGGCTGCCGCATTGGGCGCACCGATGATCGTGCTGGTTTGCGGTGCTGATCCCGGCCAGCCCTTGGAGACCTCCAGGGCACAGATACAGGCGGGCATAGAAACCGTTCTTCCCTATGCCATAGACGCAGGGGTGAAATTAGCTATAGAGCCGCTTCATCCGATGTACGCGGATACCCGCTCGGCGGTAAACACCATGGGCCAGGCCAATGACATGGCCGAAGCCATCGGATCGGACCACGTCGGGGTGGCCGCCGACGTCTACCACATCTGGTGGGATCCTGATCTGCGGAAGGAGCTGAACCGCTGTGGAAAAAACGGAAATTTATACGCTTTCCACATTTGTGATTGGATGAGTCCCACGGTAGATTTTTTGAACGACCGTGGACTGATGGGAGAAGGCTGCATTCCAATACGGGCGATCAGGGGCTGGGCTGAGGAAGCGGGGTTTACAGGATTTAATGAGGTGGAGATTTTTTCGGACCGGTTATGGGCAACGGATCAAAAAGAGTTTTTGGACCGCAT
>DATGOS010000442.1:0-3704 GCA_035305725.1 Cyclobacteriaceae bacterium | reverse complement strand
AAACTAGTAAACGAATTAAAAACCCTCCTGGGTATTTGCAGGGTTAATTTTTGTTAAAACTAATTCCGCATGTCATATCCCCAGTTTAGTTTCTGCCGCAAAGTATCGAAAAAATTGTAATCGTGAAACTTAACCAACCTGGCCACAAATTTTTCTTTCCGCACGGTAAGTTTCACATTGGCATCCACCGCGGTAGACCGGGAATCAAGGGAAATAAGAAACTTTTCGGTTCTGCCCTCTATCTTCAAGCTTATCACACTGTCGTCAGGCACCACCATCGGACGCACATTAAGGTTATGGGGACTTACGGGCGTAATGACAAAATTTTTGGCCATGGGTGTGATCAACGGCCCGCCGCAGCTCAGGGAATATCCGGTGGAACCCGTGGGCGTAGAAACGATCAATCCGTCCGCCCAGTAACTGTTTAAATACTCTCCGTCTATATAGGTATGGACAGTGATCATGGAAGAAGTGTCCCTTTTGTGTACGGTAAATTCATTCAGTCCAAAAGCCGTACCATCAAATACCCGCATTTCCCTGTCTATGCTCAGGTCAGAGTCTAAGCTGATCAGCGACCTGTCTTCGATGGTATATTCCCCGGCGACTAAAAATTTCATCGCCCTTTCAATCTCGTCCTTGGCAATGGTGGCCAAAAAACCCATCCGTCCGGTATTGATGCCCACCATGGGAACCTCATAGTCCCCCACATAGGACACCGCGTCCAGTAGGGTGCCGTCCCCGCCCACGGAAATAACAAAATCCATGTCAGCCAACAATTTCCTGTCTTCAATAAATGCGTGGCCGGAAATATTGGCTCCTGCTTTTATGGCCGCCTTATAAAATTGGTGGGACAAAAAAATACCCACGCGATTCTCCTGCAAAACTGCGATCAACTGTTCTAAAAATGGAGCAAATTCTTTATCAAAACTTATTCCATGTAAAGTAATGTTCATCCGGACGCTTTTATATATCAAGAAATCGAAGCAGGTTGCCCAGTCTATCCTGCTCCCTGCTGACGCCCACTTCCTCCTGATAATGGTTGATCACCTTGTATCCAAACCGTTCTAATGTGGCCCGGATATGCCGCAACTCCGGTTGGTCGACTTTAAGGGTAACCTTAATTTTATTTTCATCCAGGGGATCGCTGTTGATAAAGCTGCTCAAAATTTTGGCGTTTTCCGATTCAATGATTCTGGCAATATCATAAAGACTGTATTCCGTCATGGGCATGGAAAGGATCAATACGCCCCCTTCCGTCTGTATGGAAATGGTATCCGCAAAAGCCGCGATGGCATCCGCAATGGTGACCACGCCCTGGTAGGCATATTCCCTGTCGAGCACGGCTACCATGGCCAGGCGGTATTCGGAAGAAACCTTTAACACATCATAAATGTGTTTTTCCGAAAATACATAACACCCAGCGGTATCCAACGCGACCTCGCCGACGGGAATCGCAGGATTGTTGAGGTCATAGAGCATCTCATCGGTAATCAAACCTTTGAACTGTCCATCCTCCAATACCGGAAGAATATTCGTGCGCAATTCCTCCATCCATGTGAGTCCCAGCTCAACCTTATCAGTCGGCTTTAAGGGCGGAATCATCTTGTTTATATATTGATAAGCCTGCATAATTCTAAATATATCAAATAATATCTGTTAATTAAAACGTGAATTTCAAAAGCTTGTTCCTTATTTGGTATTTTAAGTGAAAACAGCCCTGATTCGCAGGCTGAATTTTATGCGGTTTATGGGTTTTTGCAGGCCGTTATAAATCCCGATCACGCCACAACCGGCTGGGCCTCACCCATGCCGGTTAGCCCTGTGGGATATACCTAATATACCGGGTGAAAAATCAGGGGGCCTGATCCTTTTCGCTTTCAGGCAAGGCTACTTCTTGAACGTAAACTTCCATCCAATTTCGGATAAGTTCCAATCCGTGTTCGGTCAAATGGGCCTCGGGGTGGTATTGAACGCCCAGAACGGGAAGCCCTTTGTGGGAAATGCCCATGATCTCTCCTTCCGCCGTCGCAAGGATGACTTCCAGCGCTTCCGGTAGATCTCTCAGCTCCAGGGAATGGTACCTGGTTACTGAAAAAGCGCCCGGAAATCCCTGTAGTACGGGATGTGCACCTGCCTGCTGCACGCAGGTCACTTTCCCGTGAACCGGCCTTTCACACTGAACCAATCTTGCTCCGAAATATTCACCGATAGCCTGATGTCCCAGGCAGATCCCCAATATGGGCAACTTGTCATGAAAGTATCCCAATATTTCCATCAGATTGCCGGCCTTTCCCGGTGTTCCCGGTCCTGGAGAAATGACCAAACCCGAATATTGCTGATTCACCAGGTCCGCCAGCGGAACGTTGTTGCGCACTACCTTAATTTCCGCTCCCGCCTGCCGCAAATAATCCGCCAGCATATGGGAAAAGGAATCAAAATTATCAACCAGCAACAGCACCTAGTTCGCGTTTACCAATTCCCGCACCGCTGAAATGGACTGGTCGATGATCGGGGTGTAATCGTCCAGAAAAGAAACCATTGTGGGTGCAATTGGAATGATGACAGGATACAGGACAGAATTCTCCACCAGGCTTTCGGGTAAGGTGTACTCAAAACTATTGCCCACCCACAAAATAAGGCTGATCATCACGGCCCATTTGAAAAGTCCCAACACTGCTCCCGCAAAGCTGTCAAAGGTACCCAGAATGGTTAGGTTCAGGGCCTGTTTTACCAAAAATGCCAAAATGCGGATGGCCACCGTGATCGCCAAAAAAATTAGGATAAAAGAAATGAAAGGCAGCATAAAGGTGAGGCTCTCCACTTTGTCGGCCAGCAGATCCGCACCCCAGTGCATAAACTTAAAGGCGAACACTATGCCCACAAAAAAAGCAATAATGGACAAGACCCCCACAAACAAGCCCTGTTTGTATCCGCTGAACGCACCTATTGCCAACAGGACCAATATGATGATGTCTACGGTGTTCAACTCACTTAGCCAAGAGGCCCTTTACTTTTTGCGATATCAGTTTCCCGTCGGCTTTTCCGGCAAGTTTCTTGGTGGCAATGCCCATTACTTTTCCCATGTCCTTGGGTCCGCTGGCCCCTACCTCAGCAATTATCGCTTTCAGTTCGGCTTCCAGTTCCTCCTCATTTAGCTGCTTGGGGAGAAATTCATTGATGATGTCCAGCTCCGCCAGCTCCACTGCGGACAGGTCGGCGCGGTTTTGCTGCTGATAGATTTCCGCAGAATCCCGCCGCTGTTTGGCAGCTTTGGTGAGGATGGCCATTTCCGCTTCCTGACCCATTTCCCGTTCCCCGCCCTTGGTTTCCTCCAGCATGATCAGGGATTTGATGGACCTGAGCGCACGCAGCCTGTCCTTATCCTTTGCCAACATCGCTTTCTTGATTTCACTTTCGATCTGCTGTTTTAAGCTCATAGAAATTTCTGTTTTAACTTTTGTGGACTACAGTGGGTGATTTTCCAATATCCTTTTATGCCTTCACCGAAGGATAGTGGTGATATATGTGTAAATTCGTGTCAAACTTACAGTTAAAATTATTAAGATGACCAAACTAAGCGTAAATATAAACAAAATCGCTACCTTGAGAAACGCCCGTGGCGGCAACAATCCCGATGTGATCAAGGTAGCGATAGACGCTGAAAAATTCGGAGCCCAGGGGATTACAGTGCACCCCAGACCGGA
>DATGOS010000441.1:0-3040 GCA_035305725.1 Cyclobacteriaceae bacterium | reverse complement strand
AATGGGTTTCAGCCCGACATGGTCCGGGAGGGAGAGGCTTACCTGGTTTTTGCGGACAGTGACCTGATCGCCCTTTTAAAACAAAGCCATCAGAAAAACGCCAAACTGGGTAAGGACATAGGGGTGATCTCCTATGACGATACCCGGATGAAAGAGGTGCTGGAGGGAGGCATCACCGTGATTTCCACGGATTTTAAGCAAATGGGAATGACCGCTGGTGCCTTTATCAAACAGAAAAAAAAGGAAAAGATGGTAAATCCCTCGAGCCTGATTAAACGAAAATCTTTGTGATGGAAACGGTAACCAGAGACCCGGCGAAAAAACACCTATCATGAAACTTGGATTAAGTTCTTATACCTTTGGTTGGGCAGTGGGGCTTTCCGCCGACGACTACCCGCTCATCCCACTTGATGCACTGAAGTTGTTGGACATGACCCATCACCATGGTCTCCATTTGGTACAGGTCGGCGACAACCTGCCTTTGCACAGGATGGGGGAGGAGCGGCTGCACTTATTTAAAGAAAAGGCAAAAGAACTGGGGATCAAAATCGAAGCAGGTGCCAGAAAATTTTCCGAAGAAAACCTGGATCTTTATATAAAACTGTCCACAAAGCTGGATGCGGAAATTCTCAGGTTTGTGGTAGACGGAGAAAACTACGAGCCGGATTTGGACAGGGTGACCGGGATCATAAAAGATTTTGTCCCGGTATTGGAGAAAGCAGGCGTAACCCTGGGACTGGAAAACCATGACCGGATCAAAGCCCGAGATTTTGCGGCTGTCGTGGAAAGCATCGGGAGCGACCGGGTGGGCATCTGCCTGGACTCGGTCAATTCCATGGGCGCGGGAGAAGGACTGGAGCAAATCGTGGATACGCTGGCTCCCTTTACGGTCAATCTGCATATCAAGGATTTTGGTATCCAGAGGTTGCCCCACCTTATGGGATTCAGGATCGACGGGAGACCTGCCGGAAAAGGGATGCTGAATCTTCCCTGGCTGCTTGAAAAAATTTCGGTCCATTCGAAGTGCCGGACAGCCATCCTCGAACAGTGGGTAGTACCGGAAGGCGAAATGAAGGCTACTGTTGACAAAGAAAAAAAATGGGCTGAGGAAAGCCTGCAATATTTAAAACCGTTTTTTGAATTTTAACTGATTATGGTCATGACCAAAATTTCCCTCATCGGTGCGGGTGGCAAAATGGGCTGCCGGCTTACCGACAATTTTAAAAAATGCAAAGAATATACGCTTCAGTACATGGAGGTCAGCCCACAGGGCATAGAAAATCTCCGGCAGCGCGGGGTTGAAGTAAGTGTACAGGAGGATTCCGTTCCGGATGCGGATGTGGTAATCCTTGCCGTGCCGGATGTCATCATCAAAGAGATTTCCGAAGAAATAATTCCCATGATGAAGCCGGGGGCCCTGGTGATGACCGTGGATCCTGCCGCTCCATTGGACGGGGTGATCTACCACCGGGATGACCTGGGGTATGTAATTGCGCATCCCTGTCATCCTTCCGTATTCAATTGGGAGCCGACCGAAGAGGCTTTCCGGGATTTTTACGGTGGCATCTCCGCCAAACAGTCCATCGTGGTGGCTTTGCTGCACGGAAGCGAAGACCATTACCGTTTGGGAGAAAAGGTGGCGCAGGACATGTACCAGCCCATCAAGGATACCCACCGCATCACCCTGGAGCAGATGGCGATCCTGGAACCGGCCATGGTGGAGACCCTGGCGCAGACCTGTATGGAGGTGGTCAAAGAAGGGTTTGACAAAATTGTGGAATTGGGTGTTCCTGAGGCCGCGGCAAGGGATTTTGTATTGGGCCACTTAAGGATACAGATCGCGGTGCTGTTTCAGGAAGTAAACGGTACTTTTTCGGATGCTGCTTATAAAATCAGCAAGCGCGCCAAGCCCTTGTTGTTTCAGGAAGACTGGAAGAGGATTTTTGAAATGGATGACATTCGGGAACAGGTAAAAGACATCACCAACAAATAGCCTACAACAAATACTGAAAGCATTTTAAGATGGTGCTCTTTCGGTTCCTGTACCGGGGATCTCCCATCAGAAACTGGTACCTCAGGGATATTTCATGAGCCCCTTTCGTCTGAAGTCCGATTTTTGATATCATAAAATCATAACTGTATCCCATCACCATACCATTATCAAGCCTAAGCCCTAGGAGGAAAATAAAAGAATCGCGGTTGGGCATATTCCTCAATCCCGGTATCCCCCGGAATGAAACGCCAGTTACAAGCGACTTATATACCCACTGGCTGCCAACATCGATTTGTTGAAAGGGGCCTTGCCTTTTATAACTCAACAATATGGCGGCATGGTTGTCAAAGTCTGAACCTCCATATCCATTGGCACCCAGTGGAAAATTCCAACCTCCGTGAAAACCCCATTTCACCGGCAGATAATCTTTCCAATCGTCGGGATAAAAACTGAGCCTGGGCTTGTTGATGTGCTGGGCCGCCGCTCCCAACCAGAAATATTCATTGTGGAGCAGGGCACCAAATCCGAGGTCCAGATAGGTATAGGGATCAAAATCGGGCACCAGGTCCAGGGTTCCCGGACTGATGCTGCGGGAAAAGAGATCCACCTGGTCCCCGAAGATCAGGTGGTCCAGTCCGGCATTGCGCTGCACCACGGATGCCTGCCCCCCAAACCTGAAATTCCAGGTCTCGGCCAGACGTAAGGTATAGGCATACAAAAATGAGGCATCGCTGGTTTTGATGTTCATGTTTGATTCCTGAAAACTGTTGATGGCCAGCCCGAAGCCACTGTTTAAATCAAAACTGTAATGGTCAAAGTATGCGGAGTAGGCGGTGAAGTCCTGAGGCAAGCCCGGCCATTGCTTACGGTAATTTAAACCCATGCGGGAAAGTTCGGTGGAACCGGTAAGCGCGGGGTTCAAATATAGTGGCGCCGAGTAGAACTGGGAATAATGAAAGTCCTGGGCCATTCCACAGAAGGAAATGACATAAAGGAGGCCGCACAATACATATATTTTTTTCATTATTTCAGCAGTAAGAAAACATC
>DATGOS010000440.1:0-10242 GCA_035305725.1 Cyclobacteriaceae bacterium | reverse complement strand
GTAATCGATGGCCTGGATGCACCTGCCGCTGGGGATGTAATATTTTGCGGTGGTCAACTTGACCTGTGAGTTGTAAGACAGGGGAATGGTACTCTGCACCAGCCCCTTTCCGAAAGTTCTCCTTCCTACCAACACTGCCCTGTCATAATCCTGAAGCGCCCCGGCAACAATTTCAGATGCGGAAGCACTCCTTTCGTTAATCAATACAGCCAGAGGAATATCCTTGTCCAAAGGGGATCTCTCCGTTTTATATACCGCATTCACACTGGCCAACTTGCCTACGGTGCTCACGACCTCCCTGCCTTTGGGAATAAAAAAGTTAACAATCTCCACCGCTTCCCTCAATATCCCTCCCGGGTTGTTCCTTACGTCCAAAATCAGTTTTTGCGCGCCCATTTCTTTTAAGCCTATCAGGGCTTTCCTCACATCTGATGAGGCGCTGGTGGTAAAATCGGTAAGCTTGATATATCCCGTCTCCTCGTTGATCATTCCATAGTACGGGACATTGCTAAGGGTAATTTTCTTTCTGGTCAGGTCCACAGTGAGGGTATCCTCCCCTCGCTTTACGATCACCTTGACCTTGGTGTTGGCAGGACCCTTCAGCAATTCTGATATTTGGGCGGTTTCCTTTTCCCAAACCGCAATAGAGTCTACTTTCAGCAGTTGATCCCCAATTTTCAGGCCTCCTACTTGTGCGGGAAAGCCGGTATAAGGCATCAGGATCATGTTGGTGCCGGTGCGGTTGCCGATCAATGCGCCCACTCCGCCATATTCTCCCGTGGTCATCATCCTGAACTCATCTGAGTTTTCCTCGGGAATGTATTCGGTATAAGGATCCAGTTCCTCAAGCATGGCATTGATGCCCACACTTACCAACTTATCCGGATCGATTTCATCTACGTAATATGAATCAAGTTCCCTAACCAACGAGGCAAAAATATCCAGGTTTTTGGCGATGGCGAACAGCTTGTCGTTTTTGGGATTAAAGGAGAAAAGAAAACCAATCACTGCAGCAAGGAAAAGCGCCGAGACAATGGCTTTGTTTTTATGATGCTTCATTTTCATATTTGTTTGTAGTCGATCCGGCAATTCTCCGCAGGATTTTTTGAACCTTTGCCTGAATGGCATGAAAGTCGTGAAGCTCCGAAGAAACGTAAAGGAGACCAATGCAGAATTTAGTGTCACTGGAAGCAAGCAAGCCCTTGTTTAACCGATAGGCTTCCTTAACCCTTCTTTTAAGAAAATTCCGGTCCACCGCTTTTTTGACTTTCCTTTTGGAAACAGAAAACAACACCTGGTTAGTTTCAGCGTCCACGCTTAAATGAAGCACCTTGAAGGGATATAAAAAAAAAGAGGAACCTTTTTCAAAGAGCTCCTTTATAGACTTTTTTGAATGTAGCCTTTCATCTTTTGGAAGTCGGTAGTTCATACTGGGAATTTTTCGGTATTTCAAAAATACAAAAAAATACCCCCCTGGAATTACTTCTTCACGGTTTTTTCCGAAGAAACAGATAGTTTTTTCCTTCCTTTTGCTCTTCTTGCCCTGATTACCCTTCTACCGTTGGGCGTAGACATTCTTTCCCTGAAGCCATGTTTATTTCGTCGTTTCCTGCGGGAAGGCTGAAATGTTCTTTTCATGATTTATAATGCTTTATATTTCTTGTTAAGCTGAGCCTGTTTCCACCGATGTGGTTTTAAAAGGATTGCAAAGATAGGGAGGTTTTTATTATTTACAAACCGGTGGATTATTTTTGTTCGAAGCGGAAATAAATCCCGTTTACCGTGCTCCCCTTCGACTGCCAGGCTGCAAAACAAAGTGAACTGCCGGAGAAAATCCCTGCACTTTTTAAATTTATATCCGTATAAATACCTATCACCAAAATAAATTATATCATGCATACGCTACACCACATAGAACATTGGGCAGACACCCATCACCCCAGATGGATTGATTTTATCAGAATCGCCCTGGGCTTGTTCATCTTTTACAAAGGGATCATATTCATTTCCGATACAGCGGCCCTAATGGACATGATGAACAATTTGGATACCGCCCTTTTCAACATGGCCATGGTGCATTACGTGGCTTTTGCTCATTTATTCGGAGGCATCCTGATTGCGATGGGCCTATTGACGCGCATGGCGGTGCTGTTTCAGCTTCCCATCTTGTTCGTGGCGGTCTTCTTCGTGAACATCAATATGGGCTTCTTTTCCGTGGCGAACAATCTGGAATTCGAGGTTTCCCTAATCGTCCTGATCTTATTGATCGTATTTCTGGTCTATGGATCGGGCAAATTCTCCGTAGATGAGTACATGAACAAACATCCGCACTGGTAAGATTTTGCCAACAGGCAATACATTGGTGTCTGCGGCGACTAAGATAAACTGGGATAAAATACAGGTTATTTTATCATGGAAAATATTTTGGCCGCCTCTTTTCTGCTGAAGGCATTAAAGTGCCACCACTCCGAGCCTATCCCTGTAAACCCACCGGCGTGCATGGCTTCTCTCAATATTTCCCGATTGGCCACCTGTTCACGGGTGATTTTTCCCTCCCTCATCATTTGCGCCTCCCTGTCGGGATAGGCGGGATAACCAAAAAAGTCATAACCGGTGCCCATGTCCAGCATGCGGCCGGTTTGAGCATCGGCGAGGGTTAAGTCCAGGGCCACGCCATAATTGTGCAGGCTGCCCTTTTTTGGATGCGCCACATAGAGGCGTTTCAAATGATCGGGTTTATCCAGGCTGTCCCACAAGACCTGTTGTACGCTTTGCGGCCTGGCCCCGTCATATATCTGAAATGTAAGTTCCGGATGTTGCTCCTTTAAATAATCGTGGGCTTTGCGCAGCATGTCCGCTACGACAGGCTGTACATAACAGTTTTCCAGATCGCCGTAAACATCTTTTTTGAAAAAATTATCCGTACTGGAGTATTTAAGATCCACGAAGACCTCCGGCAATACGGACTGAATGTCTACCAGGCCCGCGGCAATCAGGCTTAATTCCAGGGCGCCCGGTTCATCTTTTTCCCCGGATGGTATTGTTGCCTCGACGGAGATTTCCGGTGCAGGTAATGTATCCGAAGACTCGCTTTTATTTTCCCCGGAAGGGGACCCGCAGGAGGTAATAAAACATGCCAAAAACAAACAGAGCGGCAAACACCTCATTGTGTATCCTTATGGAATACGGTAGCACTGGCCTGGGCAGTAGACATGATTACAACATCCGCCATCACTACGTGTGGGGGCCTGGTGGCAGCAAAAGCAACAATATCCGCCACATCCGCTGCCGTCAAGGGTTTAAAGCCCTGGTATACCGCCCCGGCGCGCTTTTCATCCCCCTTAAATCTCACCATAGAAAACTCAGTCTCCACCGCACCCGGATGTATGCCCATGACTTTGATGCCATAAGGGTTCAGGTCCAGCCGCATTCCCTTGGTCAAGGCATCCACGGCAAATTTGGAGGCGCAATATACATTGCCGTTGGGGTATACTTCCTTACCAGCGGTAGAGCCTATATTGACCACCTGCCCGCTTTTCCTGCTGACCATGCCCGGAAGGACCTTTTTAGAAACGTACAACAATCCCTTTACATTGATGTCGATCATCGCGTCCCAATCCTCAGTAGAACCGTCCTGTATAGGATCAAGCCCATGCGCATTGCCGGCGTTGTTGACCAGCAGGTCAATGGAAGCCCATTCTTCGGGCAGGGAATCCAATGCCCGGCTGACATCTTCCTTGTCACGCACATCAAAAACAAGAGGCTTATAGGCCGTGTGTTCCGGAAGTTCGGCTTGAAGAGCTTCCAGCCTTTCCTTTCTCCTTCCACAAGCAATGATGTTAAATCCGGCTTTTGCCAAAGCTACGGCGCAGGCCCAGCCTATTCCTGAACTTGCCCCGGTGATCAATGCGATTTTGTTTTCCATGTCATGAAATTAAAAGAAAAGCGCTTCGAATAAAAGGAAAACAGGCTTTTTTGAAGTCCCGGGGAAATTATATAATGGATTGCTCTGGAAAAAAACTGATCCGGAACCGTTCATCGACGGTGGGCAGTCAAAAATAATTCGGGAACTTCGGTGGCGGTTTCGGATAAAAAAACAAAGCATTTCGGTAACTAACTCCCATATCATTAGCGCTCTTCGGTGGAATTTTAATAAATTCAAATGCACCAAACGGAAGATTAAAATGGAACCTAATGAAATAATAAGGAAGCAATTCCTTCAAACCGTTGCGAACCAGTTGAGGCAGAATGATCCACCGGAAACAAAAAAGACTTTGGAAAGGCTTGTGGAATCCGGCTATACCCAAAAAGACGCAAAACTCCTTATCGCGCAATGTGTTGCCTTTGAAGTCTTCAATGTTATGAAGAATCAAACCCCCTTCGACAAAGACCGGTATGTTAAAAACTTAAATAATCTGCCCAAAGAGCCTTCGGAGTAATAAATTGATGTCAGGAAAACTGCAACCTCACCAGTTTTGCATAAAAGCCCCCATCCTGCAAGGAGAGCTCCTGATGGTTTCCCTCCTCAACAATCTTTCCGCTTTTAAGGACGAAGATGCGGTCCACCTTTCGAATCGTGGCCAGCCTGTGCGCAATGACGATGGTGGTGCGCCCCTTCATTAATCCATCCAATGCTTCCTGAACCAGGCTTTCCGACTCTGCATCCAGAGAAGAAGTAGCCTCATCCAATATCAAAATGGCAGGATCCTTCAGAATTGCCCTGGCTATTGCGATGCGCTGCCGCTGACCTCCGGACAGTTTTACCCCCCGTTCGCCTACCAGGGTATCCAAGCCTTCCGGGAATTTTTCGACAAACTGCCAGGCGTTGGCCTTTTTGGCTGCCAGGATAATTTCTTCTTCCGTGGCCGTGGGCTTGGCATAGGCAATATTCTCCCGGATACTCCCCCCGAAAAGCAGTACCTCTTGGGGGACAATTCCCATATTGGAGCGCAGTTGCTTCAGGTTCCAGTCGGTTATCTCATGGTCATCCAACAAAATCCGACCACCTGATACTTCATAAAAACGCATCAACAGTTGGACGATGGTAGACTTTCCGGCGCCACTACTCCCCACCAGTGCTATTTTTTCTCCCGCGTTGATCTTGAAACTGATGTCATTCAATACGGCTGCATCAGGCCTGGTGGGATAACGAAATGTAACCCGGTCAAAGGTGATATTCCCTTCTACATTTTGGCTGGCGCTGACAGGTAAAGACTTTTCGGGTACTTCCTCCAGGATTTCCAAAACCCGTTCCGAGGATCCAATGGCTTTTTGTACCTGTCCGTAAATATCACCCAGTCCCGCAATGGACGCTCCAATGAAAGTCGTGTAGAGTACAAAAGAAACCAAATCCCCGATACTCATTTCTCCCTCACTTACCAACACCGCACCGTACCACATGACCGCGACAATCCCACCAAACAGGGCGAAAATGATAAAGGAGATAAAGGCGCCCCGGAATCCGGCTGTTTTTAGTGCCACAGCCACCACGCGGTTAAGGCCCTTCCCATAGCGCCTGGATTCATATTCTTCCCCGGTAAAAGACTTTACGGTCATGATGGACTGAAGTGTTTCCTCTACGATCACATTTGCCGTGGCCAGTTCGTCCTGGGTTGTCTTGGAAAGCCTGCGGATAAACCTGCCAAAAACCATCGCGATCACCACCAACACCGGGAAGGTGGCCAGCATGAACAAGGTAAGTTTTGGGGTTGTAAAAATCAGAAAAACTACGCCCGCCAACAAGGTAATCATCTGACGGAAAAGTTCTGCCAGCGTTACGGAAAAAGTGTCCTGTAGCAGCGTAACATCCGAGGTAATTCTGCTGATCAGTTCCCCTGTCCTCCTCTTATCAAAAAAGGCCATGGGCAGGCTGACCAGTCTGCGGTAGAGCGCCAGGCGGATATCCCTCATGGACCTTTCGCTGACGCTGGCAAAAAGCCAGACGCGAAAGAAAGAAAATATGCTCTGGACAAACAGAATGCAGAGGAGAAGGACCGCTATGGAGTTGATATCATTGTAAATCCAAAGCTCACCGGAGGCGGTATCAATAAGCTTCCCCGCCACATAAGGGAAGGTCAAAAGCAGTAGGCTGGACAGCAGTAAAAAAACCAGGCCCAAAAAAAAGGTACCCTTATAGGGGAGCATAAATTGGAACACGCCCCCCAGCTGGCTTAGGTTTTTCTTGTTCAGTTTACGTTTTTCAGCTTCTTCCAGTGAAACCCCCCTTTTTTTTGCCATATCACACCTCTCCGAATTATTGGCAACAAATGTAAGGGTTTTGGTTCAGATTTGGGACGTTCCCCGCCACGGGATTGTCACGGCCGGAAGAATCGTAGCAAACCATAGATCATTATGTGACTTAAACCGGTCTTCTCGAAAACAGCTTCCCCATCCTTTGGATAAAGAGCTTTTCTTTTTCCCAAAAAAAACGAAACTGCCCAAACAGGAACCCATAAGCCAACAGCATCGCCTGATAGATTGGCAGTACCAAAAGCAGATATAAGAATGTTTTCCAGAATCCGCCCGGTTCCATGCTGATTCCCAAAAGATCAAACAGCGGTGCTTTGATTAAAAGGACAGTAAAACCTGTACAGGCAAAAACCAACAACACCAAAACAACCTGCAGGGCATTTCTTAATTTCCACTTCTCCTGAAGTTTTTTAAGAAAGCCCTGTTTTTCTTTCCTGTCATTCTCCATGCAATTTAATTTAAGCGGGAAATGTAAACAATCCCAAATTCAGACGCTTTAGCGCTTCATTTTTGTACTTTTCATCTACCAAGATGGACACGTTGTGCCTGCTTCCACCATAGGAAACCATCCTTAAGGGAAAGTCAACCAGGGCATCAATTACGCTCTTGATCACACCCCTGCTTTCCGCGATCAGGTTGCCAACGACACAGATGATGCATAAATTGTGGTCCACTTCCACCGTGCCAAAAGACTTTAATTCCGTCACGATTTCCTCGAGGTGGCGCACATCATCTATAGTCAGGGAGATGGCCACCTCTGAGGTGGTAATCACATCTATGGAAGTCTTGTACTTTTCAAAAATTTCAAAAACCTTTCTCAGAAATCCATACGCCAACAACATCCGGCTGGATTTAATCTTGATGGCAGTGATCCCGCTCTTCGCCGCAATGGCTTTCACGCCCTGCCCGGTTTCTTCCGCGGTAATGGTAGTTCCCAAGGCACCGGGATCCATGGTGTTAAGCACCTTTACCGGAATATTGTAAAGCTGAGCCGGCCAGATGGATGCCGGATGCAAGATTTTGGCACCAAAATAAGCCAGTTCGGCGGCTTCCTCAAAGGAAATGGCCGCAATGGGATGCGTGTCCTCCACCACCCTGGGATCGTTGTTGTGCATCCCGTCAATGTCTGTCCAGATTTCAATCACCTCGGCCCCGATGGACGCGCCGATCAGGGAAGCCGAATAATCACTACCTCCCCGTTTTAGGTTATCCACTTCGTTCCTGTGATTTTTACAGATATAGCCCTGGGTTATAAAAAGGCTGTCCTCCGGATACTGGGCAAGTATGGCCTGTAATTTTTCGCCTATTTTTATCAGCTCTGGATCCTGATTTTCATCAATGCTCATAAATTCAAGCGCCGGCAAAAAAACCGCCTTTACGTTTGACTCCTTCAACAGGGTGTAAAACAATTTGGTAGAAAGCAATTCTCCCTGCGCCAGAATATCCCTGCTGATCGCCTCATTGAAGGAAATTTTTAGGATAATATTGAGAAACTCAAAATGTTCCTGAATAATACGCGATGCTTCCTCTCTTGCCTCGCCGGTCTTTAACAGTTCCTGATAAAAACTCAGATAATGCTGATGCAGTGTATTTATTCTTTCAGTCGCCAACGGCTTGTCTCCCTGGGCCATTGCCTCTCCAATACTCACCAGGGCATTGGTAGTCCCTGAAAGTGCCGAGAGTACTACTATTTTTTTGCCCTCATCCTTTAAAATGAGTTTTTTTACCTGAAGCATTCTTTCGGGGCTTCCCACTGAAGTCCCGCCAAATTTCATTATTTTCATGGTGTTGTCTTGAAGTAATTAAAAGCCCAGCATTTTGATGGCGGAAACAGCCGCCTCGTCTCCTTTGTTGCCGTGTTTTCCCCCTGCCCTGTCGAGGGCCTGCTGCTGGTTGTCGGGAGTCAACACTCCGAAAATGACCGGTTTGTTGTACTTAAGCCCTACTTCGGTCAAGCCATGGGCCACTGCGTTGCAGATAAAATCAAAATGCCTGGTCTCTCCCTGTATGACGCAGCCCAGGCAGATAACGGCATCAATTTCAGTTTTTTCGGCCATCCATTGGGCGCCGAGGGATAGCTCAAAAGAGCCGGGCACTGCCTTTCTGATGATGTTTTGCTTGTCAACACCGTACCGCAAAAGGGTTTCCAAAGCGCCGTTGTACAAAGACTCCGTAACCTCTTCGTTCCATTCCGACACGATGACTGCAAATTTTTTATCTTTAATATTCCCGATGTTTCTTTCCGAGTGCCGGCTTAGATTTTTTGAAGAACTCGCCATCTGTTTTTTCCTTTCATTAATGGTATGCATGCAGCAAAAAAAGAGTAAGGCCGATGGGTCTTACTCTTCAACATTCAGACAGCAGCCTTATATCAATTGGAGGCAAGACCTTCCAGTCGGGCCTTGTGCTTTCGGGCTGCGGTAAACTCATAGGATTCATAATACTCATCTTCTATCCTACCGTAAGTATCTATAGCCGCCGGGATCTGCCCCGCCTCTTCATAGGCAATCGCCAGCTTGTTCAAATAAATAGGGGTGAAATATTTATTTTCTTTATAGTCAGCCGCTCTTTTGTAGTACTTAATGGCTTCGTCCAAATCTCCCAATTCCAGGTTGGCATCCCCGATTAGGGAATAAGCAGTGGGCTGCACAAAGTAATCATCCGCCGAAAATTTCTTTAAATGGTCTATCGCCTTCTGATAATCCCCCTGGGAAATATAGATGGACCCTGTATAGAAGTTCGATAAATTGGCAGCATCTGTCCCGCCATATTCATCGATAATCTGAAGAAATCCAGCATTAACACCGTCACCGTTAAGTGCCAGGTCCAGGCTGTCCTGCTCGTAATAGTATACCGCCTGAAACATTTCTCCCTGGGCGGTTTCATTTTGATTGGCTTTGTGGATTTGATAAAACAAAATGCCCGCGATCACCAAAATTAAGGCGCCGATAATTCCCGCTACCAGTTTTGCATTTTCTTTAAGAAAACCTTCTCCTCTTCCAAGACTTTTTGCTATGGCATCAGGATTTTCCAGAAGTTCGTTTGACTGATCATGCGTCCCACGATTCTTTTTTACTTTTTTACTCATTGATTCAATTTTTCAGTCACAAATATAGGGTTTTTCGTTAAATCGCACTTCACAAAAACCCTTATTCCCGTCAACACGGGACCCTCCGTGGCCAGGCAGTTTTTATTCAGTAACAAAAGGATAGTCGTCCTCCGAATAAACATGCTTGAAGGCCAGTTGCCCGTCAGGCCAGGGCGATTCCTCCGCAAACTTCACGGCTTCCTCCACTTTTGATTTAACTTTCTGGGTGATGTCTGCTATCTCCTCTTCGGAAAGGATATTGTTTTCCGTGATGGTTTTTCTTACCTGTTCGATCGGGTCCTTCAGTTTGTATTCTTCCACTTCCTCCCTTGTCCTGTATTTTTGCGGATCTGACATGGAATGGCCTTTGTACCGATAGGTCCTGAATTCAAGTAAGGTAGGGCCATCGCCCTTTCGCGCCCTTTCCGCCGCCCTGACGACCGCTTCATGGACATCTTCCACCTTCATGGCATCCACCGCTTCGGAAGGCATACCGTAAGCATCCCCCAATTTGGACAAATCTTCAACGGAGGAAGACCGTTTGACGGAGGTACCCATGGCATAGCCGTTGTTTTCAATGACAAAAATGACGGGTGTCTTGTACAACATGGCCAGGTTTAAGGCTTCGTGTACGGCTCCCTGCCTCACGGCGCCGTCCCCCATATAACAAATGCAGAGGTTATCGGTACCCTTATATTTTTCCGCAAATCCGATTCCCAGGCCCATCGGTACCTGGGCTCCTACAATCCCATGTCCCCCAAAGAAGTTTACTTCTTTATCGAAGATATGCATGGAGCCCCCCATTCCTTTGGTGGTCCCGGTGATTTTCCCAAACAGTTCTGCCATCACCGCGCCGGGGTCAGTGCCCAGGCCGAGCGGGTGGGCATGACAGCGGTAGGCCGTGA
>DATGOS010000439.1:0-3574 GCA_035305725.1 Cyclobacteriaceae bacterium | reverse complement strand
CCGACAATTATGTCTACGCCACCGACTGGCACAAAGACATCCGCTTTGATATATTGGGCGTATACAGGGACAGCCGGGGCAATATGGCTTTTAAGCATTTCCAGGATGCCTTTTATTGAAAGGGAAGTCCCTATTTGGTTATCAAAAAGAAAGTGAAGTTATGGTCTTGCATGGGAGGGATGTTTCCGGAAGGGAAAGAGGCAAATTTTTATCGTCCGAAGTAGCAAAAATAATTGATGCTTTGATGACAGGAATTTATAGCCCCAGGTTTTAATTTAACCGAGATTATGCATTAAGATAGAAAAATGTTCTTAAAATATTTGAATGGATTCCAAAAACCCCGATTTTTAGTATAATCAACTTTCACCTAAATGGTTAACCTACCTATAGAATATTCGGATAAACCAGTGACTCCTTTTGGCGGTATGAGCCTGATGAAAAGATTTCTTGATCAGACAAAGATAAAGGAGTATTTAGGCACTCTTGACCTGCCCCATCCCGGCTCTAACCGTGGATATGATCCCGCTGATATTGTCACCTCATTTTGGCTGAGCATCTGGACAGGGGCAAGCCGTTATATCCACTGTGACTGGCTGAGGTATGACAAAGTTCTCCAGTCGATATTCGGTTGGGAACAGATGCCTTCCCAGAGCACATACAGCCGGTTTTTCGGTAAATTTTCCCAAAAGAGGAACACGGAGGTTTTCCCCGTTCTTCAAAACTGGTTTTTTGACCAAATAGGTGTTGACAACATCACGGTTGATTTTGACAGCACCGTGATAACCCGCCATGGGGAACAGGAAGGAAGCGCAAAAGGATACAATCCCAATAAAAGGGGCAGGAATTCCCATCACCCCCTGATGGCCTTTGTCGGCCAGACCAGAATGGTCGCCAACGCATGGTTGAGACCAGGCAATACCGCCGACAGCAGCAGCTGCAAACTCTTTATGCAGGAGACATTTGATCAGGCACTCAAAGGCAAAAAAATAGGTCTTGTAAGGGCAGACAGCGGTTTTTATACCGAAGAATTGCTCAGCTACCTGGAGCAAGAGCAGCACAACTATATCATGGCTGTCAAAATGTATCCCAATGTGAAGAGTGAGGTCTGGGGACTTAGCGACTGGGTGGAGCTGACCAAAGGCATTGAGCTCAATGAAATGAGGTTCTCGCATGAGAAAGGGAAAAGCAGAAGGTATATAATTGTCAAGAAACAGGTGGATATCCGTCCCAAATCGGGAGGTAAAATGCTTTTCGAAGATTTACCAGGTTATCGGTTCAGTTGCTATGTAACCAATCTTGAGCTCCCCCTTGACCAAATATGGAATATCTACAATACAAGGGCGGATTGCGAGAATAGGATCAAAGAACTAAAGGATGATTTTGGACTGGAAAGCTTTTGCCTGCAGGACTTTTGGGCTACTGAGGCCTCGTTCAGGTTCATCATGGTGGCCTATAATCTGATGAGCCTATTCAGGCATTTTGCACTCAACCATCATAACAGGGCAACTTTAAAAACACTCAAATCCTATTGCTTTGCATTAGGAGCATGGAAGGTTAATCATGCCAATAAACAGGTTTTGAAAATCTCTTTACCTGTAAAAAAAAGGCCGTGGATGGATGGTATATTCTCCCAAATACAGAAGCTAAGCCCTCCTTTTAACTATTCTAATGCATAATTCGGGATTAATCCGACGCCCTCCGGGGTCGGGGGGTATTTTGGCACTATGCGGTAATTCTGGCCGGCGACCTCAGCGAGGTCGGACAGTTGTTTGTGCTCTTTGGGTTTCTGGGGCTACCCGCCAATGACACCGGTTTGCATGATTTTTTTTATGGATGTCCTTGCCATAATCATGTCCCTTCCGGGGTTGGTCATTGTCGGTTTGTTCGGGAAATGTAGGCTTCCTGGACCAAAAGCCTGAAAGGCTGGTATTATTATAGAGATTTGGCGGAGAATTGGGATTTGAACCCCGACGGGGTGACATTACTCCTTACTGGCCAGTTTTTGCACTTCCTTGTACCGAAAACAACTGGACAGATGGTCATTGACCAGGCCCGTAGCCTGCATATGGGCATAAATGGTGGTGCTTCCCAGGAACTTGAAGCCGCGTTTTCTAAGGTCTTTGGCTAATCTGTCGGAAACTTCTGTGGTTGCGGGTACTTCGGAGAGGGTTTGATAATAGTTCTGGATAGGCTTTCCACCTACAAAATCCCAAATATAGTCTGAGAAAGCACCAAATTCATCCTGCACTTCCATGAATCTTTCCGCATTGTTGATGGCTGCTTTGATTTTGGCTCCATTGCGGACGATGCCGGCATCCTGCATCAATTCCTGGACACGGCTTTCGGGAAATTCCGCCACAGCCCTAAAATCAAATTCAGCAAAGGCTTTGCGGTAACCGTTTCTCTTTTTTAAAATGGTTGCCCAGCTCAAGCCTGCCTGGGCACTTTCCAGCACCAGAAACTCAAAATGTTTTTCATCGGAATGCACAGGAACCCCCCATTCCTCATCATGGTACTTGATGTAATTTTCGAAGCCCAGGCACCAGGGGCAACGGGTTTTTCCTGTTTTCATATAGATTTTTGAAGCTGTTAAAAAACTATTTTTGAATACTGGTTCAATCTTGTTCAGTTAAGCCAATGATTTCACCCCTCAGGGGTTTGCATCTCAAACCCTGTTCATTCATTTCTACAATCTTATCATCCCTGCCTATCGGCAGACAGGCCTTCGGGATTAAAGCAAGCCTGAAAGGCTGGTATTATTATAGAATAGGCAATAAAAATATCCCCTAAACCCCGAAGGGGTGACATACGTTTGCATATTTATTTAAACATTGAACAATAATTAACCTTCATGTTCGAATGAATTGCCCGTTAGTGGGGGCAGGCAGCGAATTTATCGGCAGCGACCGCAGCGGGTATAGGGAGTAAACGCGCAGCGATCGCTGCGATTCATTGCGCCCGCTGCGTGAACTTTTTCCCGACAGGCAGGTCTGAGGGAAGTATTAGACAACTTGCGATTGACCCACCCTTTATTGGACCAGGAAAATCGCATTGGCCAGAACCAGCTTGCCGCCTTCCCAAAATCCCCTGAAAATGGGATTGTCCACCATATAAATGATTTTACCTTTTTCCTGAACTTCAATGCCGAAAGCCAGGGAATTGTCTATATCCAATTTGGCTTTGTAACCGATAAATCCTGTCCTGTGTTGGTCCATGGAAGGAATAATCCCCGCATTCACCCCCTCCTTTAAGTAACCGTATCTTTTTTCATTTTGTTTTAGCGCATAATATTTACCCTTTGTCCCAAAGCCCAAAGCATGTGTGGTATCCATTACCACTTCAAAAACCGCCCCCAGTACCTGCCCGGATATTGCCTGCCTTTCCCTTTCCTGGTAGGGAATCGTCAAGGCCTCCCGATCCTGCTTTTTTTCCCTTTCTTCCCGGGCTTTTTTCTCCTCCTTACTTGAATACCGGGACAGCGCAAATCCTTCTTTGTCTGTAAAAAACTCCAGGGCCCCCTTTATGGCAATTAATTTGCCTCCCGAACCCACCCATGCTTTGATTTTTTCTTTTT
>DATGOS010000438.1:0-9590 GCA_035305725.1 Cyclobacteriaceae bacterium | reverse complement strand
ACCGGTCTGTTGTCACCGGCAATCTCAACATGTTTACGCTGATTGGCATAGGAGCCGGCGTGGCCTGGTTGTTCAGCGTGGTGGCGATTATTTTTCCTGGCATCTTCCCTCCTCAGTTTAAAAGCCCCACCGGGGTCGTTCATGTGTATTTTGAAGCCGCCACGGTGATACTCACCCTGGTACTGTTGGGGCAACTGCTCGAAGCCAGAGCCCATGGCAAAACCAGCGGTGCCATAAAAGCCCTGTTAAAACTGGCCCCGAATACCGCCTTCCGGATCATTGACGGTGAGGAACAAACCATTGCCACGGACAAAATTCAAAAAGGATATCTGCTAAGGGTCAAGCCCGGCAATAAAATTCCGGTAGACGGAACCATTACGGAAGGGGAAAGCAGCATTGATGAATCAATGATTACCGGTGAACCCATACCCGTGGATAAGAAAGTGGGGGACAAGGTAAGCTCCGGGACTATCAATGGAAACCAAAGTTTTGTGATGGTGGCTGAAAAAGTAGGCGATGAAACCCTTCTGGCTCAGATCATCAAAATGGTCAATGATGCCAGCAGGTCAAGAGCGCCGATACAGCGCCTTGCGGACCGGATTTCGGCCTATTTTGTTCCCATTGTAATTGTCATTGCCATAATTACTTTCTTTGTTTGGGCATTTTTCGGTCCTGAGCCTTCCTATGTGTATGGGTTTATCAATGCCATTGCCGTGCTGATTATTGCCTGTCCCTGCGCATTGGGACTGGCCACGCCCATGTCCATTATGGTGGGCGTGGGAAAAGGCGCCCAATCAGGGGTACTGATTAAAAACGCCGAAGCCCTTGAAAGGATGAATAAAATTGATACCCTGATTATAGATAAGACGGGTACGGTCACCGAAGGTAAACCCTCGGTGGAAAATGTGCAAACGGGAAGCGAAGCCTATTCGCGAAAAGTGGTGCTGCAGTACATTGCCTCCCTGAACGCGCACAGTGAGCACCCCCTGGCCGAGGCGACAGTAAAGTACGGCAGGGAAGCCGGGATTGACCTGCTGCCGGTCCAGAAATTCAAGACAGTGGTAGGCAACGGGGTACAGGGAACGGTAGACGGAAAAAATGCTGTACTGGGGAACAAAAAATTCATGCAAAACGCAGGAGTTGAAATTCCCTCCACCCTGGAATCCCGCGTACAGGAGGAGCAAAACCAGGGCAAAACCGTCTCCTATTTGGCTCTGGACAATTTGGCGGTGGGATTTGTGGTCATTTCCGATGCCGTCAAGCCCTCCAGCAAGGAAGCCATTGCGGAATTGATCCGTGGCGGCATGGATGTCTTTATGCTAACGGGAGACAATGCCCAAACCGCGAAGGCCGTTGCCGCCAACCTGAACTTGAGCGGCTTCAAAGCGGAAGTGCTTCCGGAAGATAAACTGAATGAAGTAAAAAGGCTGCAGGCTGAGGGTAAAAAAGTGGCCATGGCGGGCGACGGCATCAATGATTCTCCTGCCCTTGCCCAGGCGGACATCGGGATTGCGATGGGAACAGGAACCGATGTGGCCATTGAAAGTGCTGAAGTCACCTTGATTAAAGGGGATTTGAACGGCATTGTAAAAGCAAGAAACCTCAGCGGAAAAGTAATGCGCAACATTAAGGAAAACTTGTTTTTTGCCCTGATATATAATGTCATCGGCATTCCGGTAGCGGCTGGAGTCTTGTATCCCTATGCGGGGATTTTGCTTTCACCGATGATTGCCGCCGCAGCCATGAGCTTTAGTTCAGTGTCTGTAATCGCAAATTCCCTGAGGCTGAGAGCCTCTAAGATTTAATGTCAGCGATAACAAAGCAAAAATCTCCCTGTGGCCACCTTAGACGGGCGCAGGGAGACAGTTGACGTTCCGCTGATTTTGATGGATTAGCAAAATCAGCTATTAAAGGAATGGGGTGAAATACTACCTTTTCTTTGGCGCAGTGCCAAAAACATGGTCCCAAAGGGGAAGGCTTACCCCAAAAGCCACATCAGGATCTTTGTAATGGTGGATGGCATGGTTTACCCAAAGGAATTTTAGGAAGTTTTTGGGCGGCTGATAAGCGTGCACCATGTAATGAACACCCAGGTACATGGAGTAGCCCAACAAAAACCCCGGCAGAAAATACAGTGCATAACTTCCCATGATCCAGGTAAATACATAGTACAGGATAAAGGCATACAATCCGGTGATAAAAGGAGGGAGAGCGAGCCTGTCTTTGTCTTTGGGATAATCATGATGTACCCCATGAATGGTATACTGTACCTTGTCTTTAATTTTGTTGGTAGGCAGCATATGGTAAAGGTACCTGTGCATCAGGTACTCGACCAGGGTAAAGGCAAAAAAGCCGCCGATAAACAACATGGCTCCGTTTAAAAAGGAGATCGGGGTGGTCGTGATTCCATAATAAAGGGCATAGCAGGCAACCAGTAAAAACATGGTAATTGGAATACTTATGTGGGTTCTGCTGAGTCTTTCCAACACCGGATTTTGAAACATTTTTGCGCTTCCATGATTATCCGGCTTTTCCAATCTTCCAATCTTTTTCATTTGATTCGGCATTTAAGATCAATAGAACTGATTATTAAACAATTAAGCTGAATAGTCCAGACCTATTTAAACAGGGCAAATTTAGTGCTTTAAGTGAAATTAAATATTATTACTTCTTGTAAAAATTTGGCTATACCGGTTTTACCGACGACAGGCATTTTTCTATGGTTTTCGAATAATGCGCTTCGTACAGGGGAAGAATGATTGATACATCAAACTCCTTGGCCCTGGCCAAAGCCCGTGCCTTAAAACCGGGAAGATTTTTTTCATCAAGTATTTCCAGGGCTCTTTTTGTCATATCTTCGATGTCTCCCACTTTACAGACAAACCCGGTGATGCCATCCAAATTTAGTTCGGGTATTCCTCCCGCATTGGAGGTCAGAAGCGGCACCTCACAGGCCATTGCTTCCAGGGCCGCCAAACCAAAACTTTCCTTTTCCGAAGGCATCAGAAAAAGATCCGCTACGGACAAAACTTCCTCCACCGCTTCCAGTTTGCCCAGAAACCGGATATCATCAAATATTCCCAGGTCGCGGCAAAGCCTTTCCATCCTGTCCCGTTCCGGCCCGTCCCCTACCAACAAAAGTTTCACCGGAATGACTTTTTTTACTTCATGAAAAACCCGGATCACATCGTCCACCCGCTTCACTTTCCTGAAATTGGAAGTGTGTACCAACAGCTTTTCTCCCTGTGGGCATATAGCCAACTTAAAGTGCTCCTTTTTTTGCCGCTTAAAGCGGTCCATATCTATAAAATTCGGAATAACTTCGATGTCGTTGGTGATATTGAAATGTTGGTACGTGTCTTTTCTCAAATCCTGCGAGACCGCCGTCACCCCGTCGGAGGCGTTAATGCTGAATGTCACCACAGGCTCATAACTGGGATCCTTCCCCACCAGTGTAATGTCGGTGCCATGTAGGGTGGTCACTACCGGAATTTGTACATTGTGGGTTTTCAGGATCTGCTTGGCCATGTAAGCCGCCGAAGCATGCGGAATCGCATAATGTACATGTAAAAGGTCCAGCTTTTCGTATTTGACGACATTGACCATCTTGCTGGCCAGGGCCAGTTCGTAGGGAACATGGTCAAATAAGGGATAGCTTTTGATGTCCACTTCATGGTAAAACAGATTTTCGCTAAAAAAATCCAACCGGGTGGGCTGCCTGTACGTGATGAAGTGAATCTTATGCCCCTCCCTGGCCAGTGCCTTACCCAATTCCGTAGCTACCACTCCACTCCCACCAAAGGTTGGGTAGCAGACAATTCCAATTTTCATATTTGCGGTCGTAAATCAATCGGTACGATAATTTACTATTAACACGTTTAGCCTTCAGTTTTGTTCGGTTAGGAAAATATTTTTCTCCTGCTCTTTGAAAGACATGTAGATCAGGTCATGGATCTCCGTGCGGATATTGTGTTTGAGCAAGCCATTTTGACCGGCATAGGGAAAAGTCCTGTTGGATAAAAAGACATACACCAGGTTATTTTCAGGGTCCGCCCACACTGCCGTACCCGTAAAACCTGTATGGCCAAAGGAGCTTTTTGGGGCCAGAACGCCGGCGTTGCCTCCCTTGTCTCGTTCCAGGGCTGGCTTGTCCCATCCCCAGGCCCGTCTACTTTGTGCGGACTGCCTTTTGACAAACTCCCCGATGGTTTCTCCCTCCAGCAAATTCACTCCTCCGTAATTTCCCTGCTGAAGCATCATTTGCATGATAATGGCCACATCGTTGGCCGTACCAAACAAGCCCGCATGCCCGCCGACACCCCCCATCATAGCAGCGCCCTGGTCGTGTACATATCCCTGGACCACGCGTCTGCGGAAAGTCTTGTCATTCTCGGTCGGGGCAATCTTCTCCCGGCCGAATTTTTCAAGCGGCTGATAGGTAAGGCTATAAAGGCCAAGCGGCTCGTAAAAGTTTTGGCTCAGAAATTCGTTCATAGGCTGGTTTACCTGCCTCTCCACAATTCTTTTCAGGATATACATCCCCAAGTCCGAATAAAGATAGGCGGGTTTTGTCTTCCCCTTGGGGATTTTACGGAGGGGAGATTCCACCACCCATTTCCACAAGCTGTCCGGCAATGCATCCGATGCGTACATATCCTGTGCCACGGCAATGCCATATCCTTCTTCTTTTGCCTTTCTATAGAAATCTGTTTTCCACTTACCCTGTTCCAATGTATTTGTATAATGAGGGATCCAGGAAAGCAAGCCTGACTCATGGGTCATGATGTCCTTTATCTTTATGTTTTCCTTATTGGTACCCCTCAACTCCGGCAGATAGTGACCCACCGTTTGCTCCAGATCAATAAGGTCCCGGCTTTCCAAAAACATCACCATCTGGGTGGTGGCCAATACTTTGGTAATGGAAGCTAGGTCATAAATGGTGCTATCGCTCACCGGCAGTGTCTTCTCATAGTCGTAATAACCATACGCTTTTTCAAATACCACGTCACCGTCCTTGGCCACCAGCACCACACCGCCCGGCGTGTATTTATTGGCAATGGCCTTTTCCATGATCCGGTCAATTCCCGCCAGGGTATAGCTGTCCATGCCGTGGCTTTCGGGACTGGTGTATCCCAGGCGGTTCATGCCCTCCAGATTCCGGCCGGTTCCCGCGGGAAGTTTGGCGCTGACGGTGACCGGCAACTTCCCATTGGCGGACCTGCCTCCGAATATCACCTGCGGAACCAGCTTTTCGGTAAACTCATTTTCTTCATAGGCGACCAGTACATGGGGAAGATCATCAATAAACCTGGCAGCATAAGAATTCCCGAACAGAACGGTAACCACGTTGTGTTTTTCGGTCAGTTTCTTTATGAAATCAATGTCGGCTTGCCGGATCCCATGATTGTTTTTGGGACTGTTGCTCACGCCCGTGATCCCGACTACAACAGTGTTGTAAGCATCCAGTTTCTCTTCCAGTGCACGGTACGCAGCAGCCCCACTGTTTTTTCCCAAATTGTAGTGCGCCACTTTATGGTACTTATCCAAATGCTTTTTAAATGTCGACCCGTCACTTCCGATGGTTACTGAAGCCATGGTCAGCAAGTCCAGGTTCTTTAAAGGAAGAAAATTATTTTCATTGGACGTGACGGTTATGGCAGCCGCGTACAGCTTTTCGATCAATGCCCTGGTCTCAAAACTGTTGATCCTGTCCGCCAGCCTGTGTGTATCGATCTTCTGGGGTTGGTTCAGCCCTGCCCAAAACTTGGCTTTAAGAATTTTGCGGACCCTCTGGTCTATTTCTTCACGGCTTATTTTCCCTTGTTTCACCGCCTCAAGGATCATGGTTTTGGATTTTGGAACATCCTCAGCGTAAAGCAGAATATCATTGCCGGCCAAAAGGGCAAGCAAATCCACTTCCCCGGGTTTGTACAGGTTACTCACCCCTTTCATGTTCAGGGCATCTGTAAAAATCAGTCCTTTGAAATTCATTTCCTCCTTGAGCAAGCCCGTCACCACATTTTTGGACAAGGTGGTGGGTTTGTCAGGCTGGCTGCCCAGGCTCGGTACATGCAGGTGGGCCACCATCACGCTCATCAGGCCATTTTCGATCAACTGCCGGTAAGGATATAGATCAATATCCATGATCTGTTGCCGGGAATTGTTGATCACCGGGGTGGTATAATGCGAATCAAGGTCCGTATCCCCGTGTCCGGGGAAGTGTTTTGCGTTGGCCATGATCCCGTGGTCCTGAAGACCCTTCATATAAGCCAGGGAGTTCCTGGCTACGAGCGTCTTTTCTTCCCCGAAAGCGCGGTATCCGATGACGGGATTGTCGGGATTGGAATTGACATCCACCACAGGGGCAAAATTGATGTGCATGCCCAGTGCCTTAAACTGCCCGGCAATCTCCCTTCCCATATCATAAATAAGCCGGGTATCCTGTATGGCACCCAAAGTCATTTGCTTGGGAAACCGCAGCGTACTGTCCAGGCGCATGCTCACGCCCCACTCCCCATCCATCGCAATAAACAAGGGGGTTTTGGACAGGGTCTGGTAATAGTTGGTGAGATTCGCCTGCCTTACCGGTCCTCCCTGAAAAAAAATAAGGCCACCGATTTTATGCTCCCTGATCAGTCTCGTGATTTCCGTTTTGTGTTGTTCTCCCTTGTTCGAGTAGGCCGCCACCATGAACAACTGCCCTATCCGCTCCTCAAAAGACATACTGTGAAAAACACTGTCCACCCAATGTGCCTGCTCGGGGCCTTCATTACTTGCCAGTGGGTCAGTTACCGGGATTTCTTCTTTGCCAAACAATACATTCAGGCAAATCAAGAGGGCAAAAAACGTTACCCAAACTTTTTGACTCATGAAGACGTTAAATTTTTATTGCAAAATAAATAAAATATCTTTGTAAAGGCGGCTCCAACCATACGCAAAACCTGGATTCCGTCCTGTCAGAGACAGAACTAACTAAAACAGGTTCGACATCATATTCAGGAAGGCGCTAAAAACCTGCATTTTTAGCACCTCAGCCAAACCCATTGTTTACAGGCAAGACTGAATAGTTAACCCTCAGTAAAAATCGGCGCACTAGCCCGTAGTTACTTCAATAATAATAAAAATAAGCATAACTGCCAAATGAAAATACCCTTTGTTAGAATTGCCAAACCCCACCGGTTCAATATCACGCCCAGATACTATGATCCCATAAAAGAAGAGATTGATAATCGTACCCTGGCGATCAAAAAACAACTGGAAGCGGAAGGCAAGCTCCGGACAAATCCGGACGAGGTCGGCGAAGATAGGGTCACCTATGGATCTTCTATCAGAGGATCATTTAGAACAAAATCCAGGACAAAAGGCACGCCTTTGTTGTTCCAGAAATCCGGCCTGCTGCGGCTGTTTATTTTTGCCATGCTGGTAGGGGTATTGGGTGGATACCTTTACCTGGGAGCTGATTTCCTTTATTACCTGTTTTACGCGGCTTTGGGTATAAGCGTGCTGGTGGTCCTGCTCAGGTGGAAAGGGAGGCAAAAAGATGAGTGACATTATTCAACTCCTGCCCGATGCCATAGCCAATCAGATTGCCGCCGGTGAGGTGGTCCAAAGACCGGCTTCTGCCCTGAAAGAACTGCTGGAAAATGCGGTGGACGGAGGGGCTAGCCACATCAAGCTGCTGGTGAAAGAAGCAGGAAAAATGCTTATCCAGGTCATTGACAACGGGGAAGGGATGTCCATGACTGATGCGCGGATGAGTTTTGAACGCCACGCTACCTCAAAAATCCGGACTTCGGAGGATCTGTTCGCGATCAGAACCTTTGGGTTTCGCGGCGAAGCCCTGGCCTCTATCGCTGCCGTCGCCCAGGTGGAGATGAAAACCAGAAAAAACGGCGAGGAACTAGGCACCCTCCTGTGCATTGAAGGATCGGAGGTGAAAAAACAGGAGCCCCTAGTCTGTCCCACGGGCACTTCCATATCAGTCAAGAACCTCTTCTTCAATGTGCCCGCCAGGAGGAACTTTTTAAAGTCAAACGCCGTGGAGATGAGGCATTTGGTGGATGAATTTCAGCGCGTCGCCATCTCCTACCCGGAAATCGCGTTTAATTTTTTTCAAAATGACATGGAGCTGTTCAGTTTGCAGCCCGGCAAACTGAGTCGTAGGATAGTGGATCTGTTCGGAAAGAATTACCAGGGACAGTTGGTGACCTGCCAGGAGGAAACACCCCATGTACGGGTCAAAGGCTATGTCGGCAAGCCCGAAACCGCCAAAAAAACCCGCGGCGACCAGTTTTTCTATGTCAACAACCGGTACATTAGAAGTAATTACCTGCATCATGCGGTAAGCAGTGCCTATGAAGGGCTGATATCCGCCGACCAACATCCGTTTTACGTGCTTTTTCTGGAAATTGATCCTTCGCACATTGACATCAACGTACATCCAACCAAGACAGAAATTAAGTTTGATGATGAAAAAACCATTTATAGTGTTGTCTTTTCCGCGGTGAAACAAGCCTTGGGCGCGCATAATGTGGTGCCTACACTGGATTTCAGCTATGACGTCAATTTTACGGAAAGCTGGAAAAAAGAAGCGCGGCAAATGGATGAGGTGGGCAGGGAAAACAGTTATAAATCCTTTACGGGCCCTAACTTCCAGAAAAAAGACAGCAGTGGATGGGAAAGATTGTTTGAAACACAAAATGCGCCCGCCGACCGGGATTTTGAACGGAGGGCCATACAAAATGAGGACAGTCAGGAGCTGCGGACATTTCTGAGCCTGGCAAACGGCGCGGAAAAAACAGAACCGGAAACCCAGGTCCCGGAGGGGGAGGAATTCGGGCTGACTTTTCAGGTAGATCTCACATATATTGTGGCCAAGATGTCCAGTGGCCTGTTGATCCTGGACCAGCAGGCAAGTCATGAGAGGGTACTGTATGAAAAGTACAAACGTCAACTGCTCAAAGCGGCCGGCGCTTCACAACAGTGCCTGTTTCCGCAGAGCATCAACTTAAATCCGGCGGATTATGCGCTGGTAATGGATTTGAAGGAAGAATTAACGCAGCTGGGCTTCCTGTTCAGCGACTTTGGAAACCATTCCATCCTGATCAACGGCATTCCCGCGGATGTACCCATCAACAACGAAAAATCGCTCTTTGAGGCTTTGCTGGAGCAGTTTAAGCACTTCAAATCCACCCTTTCACTGGACAAGAAAGAAAACCTTGCTCGTTCCCTGGCGAAGAAATCCGCCATAAAAAAGGGAGCCAAGCTAAGCACCCAGGAAATGGAAACCATATTGGGTCAGTTGTTTGCCTGTCAGAATCCCAACTATGGTCTCTCGGGAAACAAAACTTTTGTAAAGTTGGACATGAATAAAATTCAGACCTTTTTTAATCAATAAGTATGTTTAGATCACTTACTCCGGTAGTAAAAAACCTGTTGCTTATTACCGTGGGGGTATTTGTCCTGACGGGGTATTTCCTCCCTCATCTGCGGGGCCTGTTTGCCCTGTATTATATAGAGAGCAAACTTTTTATGCCCTTCCAGTTTTTGACCTACATGTTTATGCATGCTGATTGGTGGCATTTGTTCAG
>DATGOS010000437.1:0-3120 GCA_035305725.1 Cyclobacteriaceae bacterium | reverse complement strand
TCCCGTCCGGTTCAAATGCAGTGTTCACCGCTCCTTCGTATCCCGGCATCCCTCCCTGTAGAGAAATCACAAAGGCATTCACCCCCTGGCTTACATACTCCGGAATCTTTTCGATAAAGTGCTGTGTGTTTACATCAGGGTCAAACCCCTCCACCTGCTGCTGCCATCCATTTCCCCGGTCTTCAAATACGGCGTTTACCATGCGCACGTTCATCAACAGTCCTTCGGCGGGAGATCCCGCATTGGTAAGCTTCCCGTTGATGTACCATTGATCGCCTTTGATGCGGATGTGGGTGCCGGTAGCGTCGGTTTGCCTGGATTGGCAGGAGATCAAGCAAATGGCAAGCATCCAAAAAACCACATGAGGACAACTTTTTCCGTACAGCATATTACTAAATTTAAAAACCCGTGGCTTCTACAACGTTAGAAAAAAGCAGCGGCCACAGGCTTAGGGTTTGTCCGGCTTTTGCTTTTATCACCATTATACTCATTCCTACTTTCATTTTCACCTTATGGCCAGGCTGAAGTAGTACAAGTCAACCTGCTCCGACCCGTCCATTTCGGCACGATCAGTGAATACCACCAGGTATTCGTTATCAAACAATTAAAAATCGACAAACAGCTTATTGGGTTTGTCCCAATGAATACGCGCCACAAAGACAGACCCGTCGCTGCCATACATTTCCACACCCCGGGGCTGCATCCATTCCGACACGGTAACCCAGGTTTCATGGGGACTCACGTCTGTGATTCCAAAATTTCCCAGCCTTGCCCCTCGCTCAGGTACGATTATCTGTTCGGTTTCCCGGATCACCGTCAGCTTCTCGGGATCTACCTGTGCCATGAACAGGGGAGCGCGGTGGCGAAACACATGGTCATTATTCGCTCCCCTGCGGGTATACACCAAAAATAATCCATCGCTATGCGTGACCCAGTGCTGCTGGGTATTATAGTTGCCCAAATCCTCGCCATTGTCAAAAGTCCAGGGCCTGGGTTCCTCAAAATGCAATCCATCCGTTCCTATAGAGACATATCCTTGTTGGTCGTTTCTAAGGGTCAAAAAGTATTGGTCATTAAAACGGGTGAGCGATGGTTCTCCGAAGCCTCTGGGCACGTCTACGTGCAATTCATTTCCCTGTTCCAAAAACTGCAGTTTTTTATCAAAAAAGGTGCAGCGGACTACGGTGACTGAACTTGTTGTACCCCGGCCGGGAGCGCGGAAGTAAACCGGCAGCAGAATGGTCCCATCAGGCTGGTCGCAGCGCTGTACGCTTCCGGCACCGCAGTCCCGGAACTTTTCCAGTGGGGGCATTTCTAGCTTTTTCCATTCCCCCCATCCAGAATCAGGCTCATACACAGCATATGAGGTATCGCGCGGACGGGGATTGGTAACTTTCCACTCCGGGGTATATACCACGGTATGGCCTGTGCCCAGCAACACCCTGCCATGGTTGTGCCACCTGGGCCAAAAGTCACTTAAAGCAACGGGGCGTCTTTGTCCGTCGATGATCTCATAGCGCGGACCCAGGTTCTTAATTTCCGTGGGACTGCTCCAGGTTTCGCCCAGATCGTCTGTATGAATCCCATAGGCGGCTTTAAACACATCACTTCCCTCCAGGTCCAGGGTGGTCATGGCCATTACAATTCTGGGAAGGCCGTTCTTTCCGGCCATGGGCACAATGCCCGCGCGGGGATGTACAAAGCAATTTTGCCCGTCAAAATACCGGGTGGCTGTATCCAATGAAATCTTGTATTTAATTAAAGAGTCCGGAAACCCGGAAGCCAGCAGCTTGGGGGGCAGGCATAGCAATGATATCCCTCCAATCAGTGTGTTTTTTAGAAATTTTCGTCTGTTTGGCTGTTGGTTTTCCAATTTTCTATTCTTTAAGCCCATGTTTTTTATTTCTACACCTTGATCGCCGTATCGGTTTTTTTGTCGGAAGACCTTATGCCCTTTATTTTTTTCACCTGTTTTCCTTCCCCCACGAGCAGCGTGTAAGCACCCGCTTTGTATACTTCCGGCTCATAAACGTTGCCTTTTGTTCTGAATACATGTACAAGTTCATCGTTTTCCTCATCAATAATTTTAACGACTTGTCTGGGCCTTTCCATTTCTATGCGGGGCAAATAGGCAGCTGCCGGTCTGCCGTCGTTATCAGTCTGGGCGATGGTCAGGGGCCAGCCCGGAAACTGATCCTGATCCGTTGGCTTGTCCTTATCGGCAAGAAAGCGGAAGGCTTCCATTTTGATTGTCCTTTCCCGGGTGTCAAAAGTGATCAGTCCGAACCCTGAGGATTTGTTCTGGGCTTGTTGGTACCGGTCGATAGAAGAAAATTCATCTTTTGGATTGCCTACTGCATACATATAATTAATGTTGCCAAATATATCCTGATAGCATCCGGTATTTGGTAGACCATGGGCGGGTCTGTCCGTAAATGGCAAGTTTAAACTGTCCGGCTGGCTCCACCTGGGATAGCCTGTGGATATCGCAGGGGTACAAAAAGTCCAACCGGCATCCCTGGCTTCCTCCAGTCCATATTGAACCAGGCAAGGAAGGTGTTGGTCTCCATTTATATGGAATGCAAATGCCTTACGAACCAGTCTCAGTACATCGTTCCGCTGTCCCGTCGGCCATCCGCCGGAATCCAGGTCTCCATATAAGAACATCTTGGTGTTTCCATGGTGTGTCGCCACATTAGCGAAAATGGTCTGGGACAACAGCACCTTCATATCGGCGCCCTGCCATTCATTGACCCAATGATCGAGAAAATGCATCTGCGGCTCTCCCAAAAGTTTGAGCCTGGGATCCTCCAGTTCGTTCCTGCCCAGCGGACTTTTGATGTGGTCAAGCCGCCCTTCTCCCTGACGTACGTTTTCCGGTCCTGATTTAAACATCCGGTCACTGATCACGGCGAAACTCACGCCGCCATACAATAAGTCCGTATACCAGGGTTTGATACCGGATCCCAGGGGCTTGGAATGAAAGGGAGCCGGCAAATGTCCGCATTGCGTGTCAGCTACGACGTTCACCATACCCGGCGTTTGCACATAACCTCCATAGGCATCCTTCTTCACTTTTTCCCAGGCTTCAAAGGATATTCCTTCACCTCCCTCACCCCA
>DATGOS010000436.1:0-4119 GCA_035305725.1 Cyclobacteriaceae bacterium | reverse complement strand
TAGTAAATACAGCCGTCTGCTGTGTTGTATCATCATAACCCTCTTTAAGCACCCACCATTGAACAAACAATGCGGACACGGCAAGTAACAACCCTGTCACGGCTATACGTGGAATCAGCCCGCCGGCAAACAGGTTTTCCTTAGGCGGACGGGGCGGGCGTTTCATGATATCCTTTTCTGCCGGTTCAGCGACAAGGGCCAGTCCCGGCAAGCCGTCGGTGACCAGGTTGATCCAGAGTATATGGATGGGAAGCAGTGGAATGACAAATCCCATCACAGGGGCAAGGACAATCACCAGGATTTCTGCCAGGTTGCAGGAAAGTACATAAACGATAAACTTCTTGATGTTTTCATATATCCTTCTTCCTTCACGAACCGCCTTTACGATGGTGGCAAAATTATCGTCCAGCAAGATCATGTCAGACACTTCCTTCGACACATCCGTTCCCGTGATGCCCATGGCAATGCCAATATCTGCCTGCTTCAATGAAGGCGCGTCATTCACGCCATCGCCGGTCATGGCCACAAACTGGCCGCTGGTCTGTAATGCTTTTACAATATCAAGTTTCTGTTCGGGCGATACCCTCGCATAGACGGCGACGTGCCCGGCTTCTTTCCTGAATTCTTCTTCCGTAAGTTCCTTCAGGTCAGCGCCGGCCCTTACATCTTGGGAATCTTCTTCTATCATCCCGAGGCGTTCGGCAATGGCCGTGGCGGTAAGCGGCTGGTCGCCGGTGATCATCACGGTTTTGATGCCTGCTGTCTTGCATTCGCCGATGGCATCCACCACTTCTTCCCGGGGCGGATCGATCATGGCGGCCATACCCAGGAATTCGAGGTCATTTTCTTCATCTTCTGTTATTGTCCCGGGATCCTGCTCAAATATTTTAAATCCAAAAAACAATACCCGCAAACCATCTTTGGCCCACTGCCGGTTCACCCGCAGCCATTCGTCCTTCTGTGCCCCATATTTGTCTGATACGGCTTCCATCAGTTTGGCGGGAGCCCCTTTAACAAACAATATCCATTTGTCGCCGTGGCGGTGCAAGGTGCCCATGCGCATCCGGACAGAGTCGAAAGGCAGTTTGCTCACCAAAGGAAAACGTTTCCCGGCTTCTTCCCTGGTTATTCCACGGTCAATGGCATAACTTACCAGCGCGGTTTCGGTAGAGTCACCCAACAGCTCCCGGTTATCCGTAATCCTCACCTCATTGTTCAGCATCATAGCGTACCGCAGTAGTTCTTCCTGATCCGGCGCCGCCTGTACCTTTTCCACCGTCATAACGTTTTGTGTCAGTGTGCCGGTTTTGTCACTACAGATATAAGTGACCGACCCCAGGGTCTCCACCGCAGGCAGCTTGCGCATCAGGGCCTTCTGCTTCACCATTCTCCGGGCGCCCTGTGCCAGGGCAATGGTCACCACCGCCGGGAGGGCCTCGGGCAAGGCAGCTACAGCGAGCGACAGTGCGGTAAGAAACATGTCAAACGCCGGTTCCCCACGCAATATTCCAAAGCCAAAAACCAGCACACAAATAATAATGACAATGATGGCCAATTGCTTGCCGAACACGCCCAGCCGTTTTTGAAGCGGGGTCTTTTGCGAACCTACCTCCATCATCCCCGCAATTTTGCCAATCTCGGTGTCCATGCCGGTACGGGTGACAACCGCTTTTCCTGATCCGTTGCTCACGACCGTTCCCTTGAACACCATATTATGCTGATCGCCCGGCACAAGGTTTTCCTGGGGAAGGGCTGCTGTTTTCTTTTCTATGGAATGGCTTTCCCCGGTAAGGGAAGCCTCATCCGTCCTTAAGGAGCTCACCTCAATCAGCCTCGCATCCGCGGGTACGATGTCTCCCGCTTCCAGCAGGATAACATCACCGGGAACCAGCTCTTCTGCGTCAATTTTTACAGGATTGTTGTCCCGGACCGCTACCGCCGACTGTGCCGACATCTTTTGTAGCATCCGTACGGACTGTTCCGCATTGTATTCCTGTGAGTAACCCATCCATGCGTTCCCCAAAATAATGGCAAGGATCACATAGGCATCGGTATGTTCACCCACCGCGAAAGAAATGGCTGCCGCAACAAGGAGTATGATAATCATTACATCTGAAAACTGCGAGAACAGGATGGCCCATCTGCTTTTTTGTTTGGCTTCCTCCAAAACATTTTTTCCATGTTCTTCCTGAAGGGCGGCTATTGCCCCGGATTTTAAACCGGAAGGCGAGGTTTTCAGTTGCTGAAAAAGTTCTTCTTTGCCTAACTGGTAAAATGTGGCCATGAAATAGGGGTTTTAAGACAAGCACTCGGTATTAAAAGTAGGCCAAAAACAAACCAAATGACAATTTGAAAAACTTATTTTTTTGATTCTTTTGAATTCTCTGTCCGTTGAGTCTACAGATCGAAGTCCGCCAGCCAGGCCAGGTGACGCTCCACCTGGCTGATGTTTTTACGGCGGAAAAGCCCTCCCAAATCCGGCCGGGTGTTTTGACGAGAAAGCGATTTCAACTTAAAGTTCTTCTGGCAAAAAACGAAATGGCCAACCCCGGAATTGCCAAGGCGATAGCGAAACAATACAGGCTCACAGGAGAGTAAACACTGAGCAACAGACCGGCAACAGAGCCTAGAGGTTTAAAGAAATATCATATTCCGGAGCTTTTCGACGGAACAGGAAATTGCCGTTGCGTACAGAAGCCAAAACATCCACCCGTTTACGGATCGCTTCAAAAACGGAAGATTCGTTTAGTACGATAAAGTTGGCGGGTTTACCGACTTCCAGTCCATATTGATCATCCAGCATCAGGGTTCTGGCACCGTTGTAGGTAACCAGGTCAAAGGCGGTTTCCAGTTCTTTATAAGAGGCGACCTGGCTCAGGTGGATGCCATTGTCCAGAATATTCATCATATTTCCGTTTCCGAGCGGGTACCAGGGGTCATTGATGGAATCTTGCGCAAAACATACATTTATCCCCTCTTCCAACAGTTCCTTTACGCGGGTCAATCCCCTGCGCTTTGGGTAGGTATCCTGGCGGCCCTGCAAGTAGGCGTTTTCCGTAGGGCAGCTGATAAAGTTGATGCCGCTGGTTTTCAGCAAGCCCATCATCCGGAAAGCATAGGCATTGTCGGCGCTGCCAAAAGAGCAGGTATGGCTGGCTGCCGTTTTGGGACCAATGCCTTCTACCATCACGAGGGCGTTAAGCAGCTCCAGGAATCGCGCCATCACATCGTCGGTTTCGTCACAGTGCACGTCAATCATTTTGTCATGTTTCAGGGCAAGCTCCACCGTGCTGTGAACGGATTTCTCACCAATTTCCCGGGCCCATTCAAAGTGCGGGATGCCGCCCACACAATCCGCGCCCATCTTTAATCCTTCCTCGACCAGTTCATAGCCGCCCTTATAGGCATACATCCCCTCCTGGGGGAAGGATACAATCTGGATGGTGACAATATCTTTTAGTTCCTCACGCAGTTCCAGCAGGACTTTCATCCCCAAAAGCTTAGGGTCAGTGACGTCAATATGGGTACGGATAAATTGTACGCCCTGGCTCACCTCTTCCCGGATGGCGGCCATGGCTCTTTCCCGGGCATCTTCCCTGGTCTGGGATTTTTTGATCTCATGCCACCTTGCAATGCCTTCAAACAGCGTCCCCGATTTAATTTTACCGCCGTCGTTTCGCCCGGTGTACACATAATCCAGATGCAGGTGGGGGTCTACGTAAGGGGGCAGGACAAGCTTTCCGTCCAGGTCAATCTCCTCTTCACATTGGGGCAGATCAATTCCGAGTTGGGTGATTCTCCCGTCTTCTACCACCATTTCGGTTGCTGTGTCGTGGCGGTAAATTTTGGCGTTGATAAATTTCTTTTTCATCTTGGGCATTGTGAAAGGTTGCCTAAAATAATATTGCGGGCATTTATAAAACTAATGATAAGGATTGAATTTTTCTCTATTGACGCAATTTAATTTATCAATGTAACGGGGTATTTTATTCAGGACACGGATTGCCTAGTGAGGTTTAGAGGTAAGGGGAAGACTGTCTTTTGTTTTATTCCTGGTTCTCTATTAACGCCCTCATTTTATCAATGATCATCGAATTTTCATATATGCCGGAAAATTCC
>DATGOS010000435.1:0-3965 GCA_035305725.1 Cyclobacteriaceae bacterium | reverse complement strand
ATGAAGGAGAAGCCCTGCCCGACCTGATCATTATAGACGGAGGAAAAGGACAACTTGGAGCGGCTATGACCAGTCTTCGAGAACTCCAAATCGATGATCAAGTGACGGTCATTGGCATTGCAAAAAGGCTCGAAGAAATATATTATCCCGGCGATCCGGTTCCATTGTACATCAATAAGAAATCAGAATCCCTCAAGCTGATCCAGCAGGCCAGAAATGAAGCACACCGCTTTGCGATCAATTTTCATCGAAAAAAGCGATCCCAGCGTGTTCATCAGACTGAACTCACTCAAATCCCCGGGGTAGGTGAAAAAACTTCCCAAAAGTTGCTGCGTGCCTTTAAGTCGGTTAAAAACATCCGCAATGCCGACAAAGACGAACTGGCGACCATCGTAGGACCTGCTCTGGCACAAAAGCTGGAAAAGCATTTTAGAAAAAATTAATTGGCAGGAATTTTTTGCAGAATTCACCATTATTGATAACTTTGCAATCGCTTGCGAAAGACCAGGCATTTCCGACTAAAATATTCTCCCTGATGTCCGGCATTTTCGGAACCGGAAAAGGGTGGGATCCAATGTATTCGTGCGATAAAATGATTTTTTTTGCACGAATAAATAAAATATGCCTCAATAGCTCAGTTGGTTAGAGCGGCGGACTGTTAATCCGTAGGTCCAAGGTTCAAGTCCTTGTTGAGGCGCAAAAAACCCATGTATCATCTGGATGCATGGGTTTTTTTTATGGCCCCGAGCCCGCTCAATATTTATGAATGCAGGATGGAGTATTGCTTCGATCTGAAAGAGATCCGGTCCCAATTTTGAGAAATGCTTGACTGCGATCCAGCATCAGAGCTATAATCTTTTCCAGCTTTACCCGACTTCTTACCGAAAGGCAATCTAAATCCGGTGTTCCATGCATACCGCAGGCCACCACCCTTGATGTCAACCGCTATCATCCTTAACCCTCCCCACAACCACCCCTCATTTCAAATACCTGATTCCTAAAAACTTCTCCGATACATCACCGCGGTGGAACCATCCTCTGTCTCCTGCACCCATGCCACCCCCAGACCACCATCACGCAATGCCACACCAACGGGGAATGAAGCGCTCGAATTGGCCTCTGAAACCCAATGTTCCCGCACAGGATTTCCATTACTCCATACCTGAGCTTTCACAACCGAACCAGCATTTGACATTTCCTGCAATGAAGGAAGTGTAGCCGACACTCCGTGGTCCAAACCATGAGTGCTCTCCTGGCCGGTCTTTCCTTCCTCCCACAAATACACCACTAAGTTCTCTCCCGTCACGATCGTTTGGGGATGTCTTCCACCTCCCGAAAGCAAAATCCGGTCGGTATATGTACCATCATTCTGGTACAGCGTACGATAAATTCCGGGTCCAGTACCCGCTGTGAACCATGCGATTTCGAGGCCATTATCCGTCTCCGCCACCGAAGGGCCAGTGTGGGGGCATCCATAAATCACCCAATTATCAGCACTAATGCGAGTCGGAGTGGTAAAAGACCCCCCCACATCCCGCGTTACCACATGGGCGATATCGCGAACACTATCCTGCCATATCTTCCTGTAAAACATATGAATATCTCCATTTTCAGTTACTTTCAATTCGGTACGGCAACATTCACAGGTTCCGGTATCCACGACTTTGTCCTTGACAAAACCAGCCTTTCCTTCGGTTTTTGCAAACATCAGGGCAGACCCTTCACCACGATACCGGGAATCCAGCCATATCGCACCCACCTCCCCATCCGGGAGCCTTGCAACATCAAAAAAGCTTCTACCCAGACCTCTTGTCGTATCGCCCACATGAAGATATCGGGGTGAAGACCATTGTGCTCCCCCGTCGTGAGACTCGGTATAAAACAAAGCCCCTGCAAACCGATTTTCCTCCGTGGGTTGTCGCCGGGCAAATACAGCCACCATGGTGCCATCCTTCTTAAATCCGATCTTATTGGCGCTTTCACTGGTGGTGGAACACCCTCTGGAGGTATGCACCTCTCCACGGTCAATTATTTGATGTCCGTTCCGGGAAAATCGGGCAAATTTCACCACATATCCAGCATCCTCCGTCGCAGATATTTTCTCTGACCAAACCAACACCGGGAAGCCCTGGTGATCGGTTGTAAAATAAGGGGCTTCAGCAACTGAGTGCTCAGTAGAGGCCTGAATGATCTCCGCATTCTCCCCGGCACGGTCGTCCTGTCCGGCACACGATATTCCTACCGACAAAACCATACCAGCAAGTACGATAAAATGATAAAGACTAAGTCTGACTTCCTTCATTTACTCCTGATTTTTATGTTCAAATTTATAACCTACCCCCAGGGTAATCGTACGTGGTTCCCCGGCATGGTAACTATCTCCCCACGCTGACCGACGCACTACGGTAGCGAATAAGGCATTCGTGAAATTCATCGCATGAAGCCAAACTTCCATGTTGCCCTTCGCATAGGCCAGCCTCCCATTCCAGATTTGATAGCCCGGATACTCGCCTGTATTGGCATGATCCATATAGTATTTAGCCACATAATGACCTTCCAGAGAAATACGAAGTCCGGGGACAAAACCTGGTTTGTAAATGAGTTCCGCATTGGCAATCCAGGACGGAGCCTGTCCCATTTCATTGCCACTGTAGTCATTTCCCAACTCTTCGTATTGCCCAAATTTGTGGATGGCATAGGTGCCACTCCACCGCATATGGAGATCTTCCCCGATTTGCCAGTTTAGTCCATACTCGATACCCCGATGGGTGGTTTGACCGGCATTCCGGTTTTCTTCGGACCCATCATCAAGGAGCACCGTTATAACCTCATTGTTCCCATTCAACTGATAGACACTAAAGTCTACACCAAGACCAAATCCCCACTGGAAATATCCGCCCATTTCATAATTTCGATAAATGGAAGGTTGAAGTACCGGAATCCGGACACCGCGGTACAACTCAGTGATTTGGGGCGGTAAAAACCCCTGGCTGTAGTTGGCATACAGCCCGCTTTCGGCATTCACAGCCCAATTAATCCCCAATCTGGGGGTCCAGGCGCTAAACCGATCCACATCATCCGGTGCACCAGAAAAGGCATTTTCATTCAGGTTGTTTTTAAAATCGTAGTTCAGATGATCGTACCGCAACGCAGCGCTAAACTGTATATCTTCCGTGAGATCAATGGACCAATTGCCATAGAACCCGGCATTGAAAAGCATGACTTCATAATCGGTCAGAACGCTATCGCTCGCTGTAAAACCGACATAAGCGCCCTCCTCATTCTTTTCAATGGAGATGTAGTTGGCAAAAAATCGATCCGGGCTCCGGTCCAGGTAAAATCCTGCCGTAAAGCGGCTTCCATTCCACCAGGTAAAACTGTGGTTGTGCTGCCCCACCAATCCGAAACTGTAGACCCGGTCCTCATTCACTTCTCCATGGGCCAGATACTTATCTCCCCACGGCCGGGCCCAGGGGGAAAAATCATCCTGAACGCGATAAGCTGGATTTTGACGGATTACGTTATCGCGGGCCAGGAGGGTGACGCGGGTCATCGCCTGGTCGTTCCATTGGAATTGGTAATTCAGTTTGGACCGCAAGGCCTTCACTTCGCGGTAGGTAAAAGTATGCTGGCTGGAATAATCCTTGCCATAAAAAAAAGTGCTGTCCATACTGCCGGTCATATCAGCGTAATAATCAATGGTGGAAATATCGAACCGAAGCGCGCTGCGGTTGCTGATCATGTAATTCGCCTGAAGAGAAAGGGCGAGTTTGTCAAAGTCGGTATGCTGGCGGATTCCATCCACCCGCTCCGCATAATACCCATACACCCCTACACCCAGCTTGCCAAAGGTATTGGATGCCTGAAAATCAGCCCGTAGGTACCCCCTCAGATTCCCTTGTACTCGTACCCATGCCGTGGGAATCGCAGAAGGTCGAAGCGTTATAAAGTTAATAGCCCCGCCT
>DATGOS010000434.1:0-5432 GCA_035305725.1 Cyclobacteriaceae bacterium | reverse complement strand
GGCTTGCCATTGTTTCCTTGCTATTGGTAAAAATCCCGTCCCCTCCCCGCGGTGAACAGCAGCCGGATCATGTTATCCAAGAAATAATATTGGGCATGCAGGAAGTATCCCGGCAAAAAGGACTGAAGTTATTGTTCCTTTTTTCGATCCTATCGATGCTATGTATCATGCCTGTCAGCGTGCTGTTTCCTTTGATGACTTTAGATCATTTCTCCGGAAATATTTTCCAGGCCAGCTTGATTGAGATCGCCTGGGGTGTGGGCATGTTATTGGGAGGCGTCATCCTGGGGGCCTACCGGCGCCCTGTTAATAAAATCGTATTGATCAACCTAATGTACTTGGTACTTGGGTTGTCTTTGGTCGGTTCGGGCCTTTTGCCTCCCTCAGGATTTACCTTCTTCGTGATCCTGACCATATTCGGGGGATTGTCAGGCGCTATCTACACGGCAAGCTTCAACACGGTGCTTCAGGAAACCGTAAATCCGGCCATGCTGGGAAGGGTATTTTCTATGTACATGAGCATTTCAATGCTGCCTTCCCTGTTGGGACTGGCAGGGATTGGCTTCTTTGCCGATACCGTCGGGCTTACGCGAACCTTCGTAATTTTGGGCGCCGTGATCTTTTTACTGGGGCTGATTTCGTTCTCCGTTCCCTCCATTATGGCGATGGGACAAAAAAAGCGGGTGATGAATTTTGAATTATGAGTGATGAATGATGACTGATGAATGATAAATGATGAATCAGTGGGTGTCACATCCTTTCTTTATAATATCTTTCAGGTAGTCCGACCTCTCTGAGGTCGTCGAAGATACCCGCTTCCATCTAGGTGATGAATGATGAATCACGTCAGTCTCATCTCACGTCTTATGTCTCATGTCTCACGTCGTTCTTCAACCCAACAATTCCGCTAAGTGCCCACCCCAAACTCCCTCAATTCCTCGTCGATCCGCCGGTTCCATTTTTCCTGCATGGTTTTATTGAGGCCATGTTGCGTTTCCCGGTCGTATTCGTCCTGCAGACGGTTCATCTCCCGGTAAACTTCCACATAGTAATAACCCAGCATGCTGTCATGGTCTTCGGTCGAAAACTCCATACCAAGCAGTTTCCGCTTAAACCTTTCCACCACCAACTTAACAATATCAAAATGCCTTTGCTCGTGATTGAGTCCATAGGCAGTTTTTGAGCCCTCCCTTACCCAGGAAGAACTTTTCAACATGTAAACCTTGGTCTGGATGTGAAAATGTATGTATCCCTCCACCACTTCGCTTTTTGCTTCCCAGGAAAAACCCGGAAAAACAGAAGCAGAAAATCGCCCTGATTGCGGCTTACCTCGGAAATCATCCCATTTCAACGGCCGATCCACATTATAGAAGACGGTATCATCATCCCGGTTTTGGGTGTAATCATTAATAAACAACTTGACTCCCCTGGCCAGCTTTACCTTTGTATCCTTCTCACGTTCCATCCATTGGTGGAGGTATTCCAATGCTCCGCCCAAAGCACGGCTCAAACCCATTTCAGCCATTCCTTTTTGGCGGGGAGGTCGCGTGTAGCGCATTCCTCCCTGATAGCTTACCAGGTGTACCGTATCCTTCGTCCGTCTTAAATCAAAGTCAACATCCAAGGCCAATTCCCCCTCTACAGAACCGTTGGATGCCGGTTTTTCTCTGAGACGCAGTTCTTTTACTCTTACGATCACCGGTCTTAAGGATTCATCCCTGGCCAGACTTTGCAACACGAATGCCTCCATGGCAGCCTTACCCCCACCAACTAAATCAACCGGAACAGCCTTATCCTTTCCACTGCCTGGTGGGATCAACCATGCGACGGCGGAGGGATCCTTCCGCTCGTCAATGAGCCCTGCGATGTAAAACTCATTGGGTGTAAAATCCAGCTTTACCGGCTTTAGTAAAATCGGATCTTGCATATCCACCGTTTTTGCCAGGGTGTAGGAAGAAAGCAAAATCGGCAACAAAAAAAGTATCGGAAGAAAATGTAGTGTTTTAGGAAAGAACGGGAATAAGCCCGTAACGGTGAAGTTCAATTTTTTTGTCATGGGAAGCGCTATGGTCCATCTGCTCAATCAGCTAAGTAGAAGGCAATTCTTACGCCCAATCAACAGAAACCCGGCCAATTAGGTTTAAAAAATATTCTTATGAATGTCCCCAGGTTTTTTAAACTGGAACCTTTCCCGTGGGCAGCATGGGGAGCCGGTTTATTTTATGCCCGCTTGCATCAAAAATGGCATTGCGAATGGAAGGGGCCACGCCCACTATCGGTGCTTCCCCGGCTCCGGCGGAGGGCAAATCTTTTCTGTCCAATAAGACAACCTCCACCTCGGCTACATCACCGAACCGGGGAACCCGATAAGCTGAGAGTGAAGCGTTGAGGATTTTGCCGTCTTTAAAATCCACTGCTTCAAACAGCGCACCCCCCAGGCCCTGCAACACACATCCGATCACCTGACTTTTCAGATGGGCCGGATTGATTATAGCACCGCATTCAAACCCGGTCACCAGGCGCAGGATTTTCACATTTCCAGAACCGGGTTCTACCTGCACTTCGGCACAAGTAGCTACAAAACCTCCTTTCACTGCCCCGCAGGCCAGACCATATCCATGTTCCGTGGGCTTGGCCTTTGTCCAGCCAAAAGCTTCTGTAGTAGCCAGCAAAACATCTTTTAGCCGTCCGTCTTCAAGGTTTTGAAGCCTAAACGCCAGCGGATCCATTTTTCTCAAAAATGCCAGATCATCCATCTGAGATTCAATGGCAAAGATGTTGGCGGTTGACGCCAAAGCCCTATAGGAACCCTGCCGAAGGGGTGATTCGGAAGCATGAAACTGGGAGTTTTTCTTCTTCACCGCATATGGTGTATCGATTCCCGCTGATCCGGAGTTGAAATTGTGAAAGTCCCAGGCCGCCAGCTTGCCATCCTGAGCCAGAGTGCTTCTCGCCTCAATCACGCCCGCCGGCCTGAAGTAGGCCCATTTAAACTCCTCTTCCCGCGTCCAGATCACCTTTACAGGTTTTCCAACCGCTTTGGAAAGTTTGGCCGCTTCAATTCCGGCTTCTCCCGTGTGTTTCCCTCCATAACCGGAACCCGTATCCGGCATAATGACCCTAATATTGTCTTTGGGAATCTGAAATGTCCGCTGCAATTCTTCCTGCACCCCGAACGGCCGTTGTGTGCCGGTCCAGACCGTCAACTGATCCCCTGTCCATTCGGCAAGACCGGCCCTAGGCTCCAGCGGTACATGGGCGATGTAATCGATTTCGAACCGTTGCTCCAGGACAGCGCCCGCGGCCTGTAGCATATCTTCCACCTCCTGATCCCCCTCCTTTGTTTCACCCTGTTCTTTTAACAACTGAAATAAATCCTCCCTGCCCGGCTGCGGAACGGTGTGCCATTCTGCTTCAATTATAGCAAGTGCCATAGCGGCGGTGCGCGAATCAGGAGCAGTCAGTCCAACAAAATCTCCTTCCTGGACCACGGTTACTCCCTGCACGTTCCGGGCTTTTTCAGTGTCTATATTTTTGAGCCGGGCACCGTAAGTAGGAGGACGCAGCACCTTGCCGTACAACATACCGGGGAGGACCATGTCCGAGGTATATCTATGTTTCCCTGTAATAAAGGCCATTCCGTTAATTTTTGGGACAGAAGTACCCGCTATCTTCCATTCTCCGGACGGAACCAGGGAAACCTTTTCATCTACTTTTCGGAGAAGTTTTTTGCCATTTGCCAGTTGGGCATAGCTCAGCCTTTTTCCGTTATTGGGATGATGTATATACCCTTTTTCCAGTTGCAGGGATCCCTTGCCAAGGCTCCATTCCTGAACAGCCAGTTCCTTTAACATTTCCCGCAGGGACGCGGCGGCGAGTTTTAGCTTCGGTCCCATTTGGGGGGTGGTCAGGCTTCCGTAAGTACCACGGTCATACGGTGTCAGACGGGTGTCACCCATAATCATTTCTATATCCTTTACAGGCACGAAAAGTTCCTCCGCCACCATCTGGGCCAGGGAGGTTCGGATGTTTTGTCCCACCTCCACTTTGCCGGTAAAAACTTTTATTTTTCCATCCTCGCCGATTTGGATCCAGGCGGCGATGGTGTCCTCGGCAATGGATCTTTCATCTGCTCCTAAGTTCGCCAGTGCCCTGGAGGACAGGACATCCGACACAAGCAGAAAGGAAGCCAGGCCAGTTCCCATATACTTGAAAAACCGACGCCTGCTTAAGACAGGAGAGGAGGTTCTTTCCAAAAGCTCGTATTGCTCAGGAAACATTCCCTTATCTTTCAACACCGGCTTTTTCATGGTTTTCCCCGTTTTTGATGGCACGGTCAATTGCCTTTCTAATAAGCGGATAGGTACAGCACCTGCAGATATTTCCCTGCATGGCTGAATTAATTGCCTCTTTGGATGGTGCGGGATCCCTATCCAACAAGGCCACTGCGGTAATGAGCATTCCCGGGGCACAATAGCCGCACTGGAAAACATCCTCCTCCAAAAATGCCTTTTGTACCTTATGGAGGATGCCGTTCTTCTCCAGGCCTTCTATGGTGATGATGGGGTTTCCCTGCAGATTCACTGCGGGCATTATACAAGAAGCCACCGGAGCACCGTTTACAAGTACCCTACAGGCCCCGCATGCTCCTTCCCCGCAACCATACTTAGCTCCTGTAAGGTCCAACTGCTCCCTCAAGACCTCCAGCAGGCTGGGGTTTCCGTTGACGCTGACCGTATGGTCCTTTCCATTGACGTTGATCTTCATCGGCTTACGGAAATTATCTTTCAATTAAGGTAAGAAAAATATTATTTTTATTAAAGCAATTTCTTAAAAAGCATACACCTACAGGTTGTTCCCCGCTTACTTCGTAAGGTCATAAATGTCCTTGATGTTATCCAATATCCCTTCAAAATCGATATTAAGGTCCACGATTCTGCCGGACTGAATATCAAACACCCATCCATGCACGATGGGATAGCCGGTCTTCATGTACTGCAACTGGAGTGCGGCAGTCTTGATCACATTGGTGCATTGTTCCAACACATTGAGTTCTACAAGCCGGTCGTATCTTTTCCGTTCGTCAGCGATGGCGTTGAGCTCGTCTTTGTGGTACCGGTATACATCCCGGATATTTCGCAGCCAGGGATTCAACAAACCCAGGTCCTGGGGCTTCATCGCAGCCATAACGCCTCCGCAGTTATAGTGACCGCACACTATAACGTGTTTGATTTTGAGCTGGTTGATGGCATAATTGATCACCGACATGACGTTCAGATCGGTGTTGTTGATCAGGTTGCCGATATTGCGGTGAACGAACACTTCCCCCGGACCCAATCCCATCAATTCCTCCGCAGTGACCCTGCTGTCACTGCAACCGATGTACAGGTACTCGGGGTTTTGATCCTTGGCAAGTAGTTCAAAAAAATCTT